>JBAPZS010000455.1:0-9572 GCA_049285355.1 Candidatus Cybelea sp.
TAACCAACACGGCCGGCACGTTCGGCGTTAAACGCGCCGACGACATGAGCCGCGCCGGCAACATCGGCCCGCCGATCACGATCGAACGGCCCACCAACCCGGTCGCGGGCCATCTGTTATTGGTCTGCCGGTCGGCTGCGGCCGGTCGCAACGTGGGACTGGGCGCATGCGAGCGAATCGTCCGCGATCCGCCGCTGTTTGCACATCAGGGCGTTGAGGACCAAGCCGGCCTTAACCTTCGCAAAGTGATCCTGCACCGGCCGGTTCCGGGTCCCGTCAAAAACACCCGTTTCGGGAGCACGACCTCGGTGAACGGAAAGACCGACAACCAGCAGTAACGCTCCGGAGGTCGTTGCAAAGCATCCGATAGGCGGAGGATTTCGATCCTCCGCTCATCGCTTTCAAAGCGGCGTTGCCGGTCGCGTATTAGCGAGGGCTTGCTTGGATCATCCTTCGCGGACAGGCGCGATGCTTGAGAGGAGAACGCCCAAAAAGTCTCACAGACCTCCGAGATGATGGGTCGTAAGAACCGTTCGTTCAAGCTTGCCGGTATCGCCGTCGTTGGCGCGTTGATCGGCTCAGCCACCTTCGCGTTTGCCGATGTAGCGACGCAAACGACCGTCGCAACCGCGATGCCCGGCGTCGCCGGCGACGAAGATCCGTTCCTCTGGCTCGAGCAGAAGGACGGAGCCAGGGCCCTCGCTTGGGTGAAGGCGCAGAATGCGCGGACGCTCGACGTGCTTGAGAAGAGTCCAAACTACGCCGGGCTTTACGCCTCGGCGCTGCAGATCGTCCAGTCCTCCGATCGCATCCCGTATCCGAACTATCTGCATGGCGCCGTCTACAACTTCTGGCAAGATGATACGCACGTGCGCGGCATCTGGCGCCGCACGACGCTCGCGAGCTATCGCACCGCATCGCCGAACTGGACGACCGTCCTCGACCTCGATGCGCTTGCGAGGGCCGAAAACGCGAACTGGGTCTGGAAGGGCGCGCAGTGTCAAGAGCCCGCCGAGCGCTACTGCATGCTCGCGCTCTCGGATGGCGGCGAAGACGCAGTGACGATGCGCGAGTTCGATCTCGACACCGGCAACTTCGTCGCGGGCGGCTTCACCTTGCCGCGCGGAAAGCAGAACGTGGCTTGGGACGGCCCCGACACGCTGCTCGTCTCGCGCGAATGGCAGCCGGGACAGCTCACCGCCTCCGGCTATCCCTATATCGTCAAGCGTCTCGGGCGCGGCCAGCCGCTCGCCTCGGCAGTAGAAGTCTTGCGCGGCGCCAAAACCGATGAAGTAGACACGGCGCCGTTTAACTTCCGCGACGGCGCGGGCAACGACGCGATAATCGTTCGCCGCGCGCCGACCTTCTTCACGCAGCAACTCTTTATCGAGACGCCGCAGGGGCTGGCGCAGCTCGGCCTGCCGCCGAAGATTGACATCGCCGGCATCGTCGGCGGTCAGTTGCTCTTCGCGCTCACGCAGCCGTGGAGCGCCGGCGACAAATCGTTTCCGAACGGCTCGGTGATCGCCGTCCCGCTCAAGGGCGCGCTCGCCGATGCCGCGCATCTCAACCCGACGTTGGTTTACGCGCCCGGCCCTCGCGAGGCGATCTCCATAGGGGGCAACGACAACGGGATCAGCACCACGAAAAACACGATGATTATCTCGGCGTTGAGCAACGTCAACGGGCGCGAGCTGATCTTCACGCCGCAATCGGACGGCACGTGGTCGCAGCGGCAAGTAGATCTTCCCGACAACTCCACCACCGCCGTCGCCGACGCGAATATCGAGAATGACGATACCTTCTACACCGTTACGAGCTTTCTCACGCCGACCGCGCTCTATTTCGGCAGTGCGGCGACCGGCAACGCGTCGGTCGTAAAGCGGCTTCCGGCGCAGTGGGACTCTTCAAACGACGTCGTCGAGCAGCACGAAGCGACCTCGAAGGACGGCACGAAAATTCCCTACTACGTCGTGCATGCTAAGAACATGGCGTTCAACGGGACGAACCCGGCGGTGCTGGGCGCCTACGGCGGCTTCCAGATCGCCGAGACTCCCACGTACAGCGGCACGACTGGTAAGCTGTGGCTCGAGCACGGCGGCGTCTACGCGCTGGCAAACATCCGCGGCGGCGGCGAGTTCGGTCCCGATTGGCACGACGCCGGTCTCACCGTCCATCGCCAGCGCATCTACGACGACTTCTACGCGGTTGCGCAGGATCTCGTTACGCGCAAGATCACCAGCCCGCGCCGGCTCGGCATCTCCGGCGGTTCGAACGGCGGCCTGCTGATGGGCGTCGAGTTCACGCAGCACCCCGAGATGTACAACGCGCTTTCGATCGGCGTGCCGCTGCTCGACATGATGCGCTACGAACGGATCGAGGCCGGTGCCTCTTGGGTCGGTGAGTACGGCAGCGTCTCGGACCCCGAGCAGCGCGCGTTCCTGCGCTCGATCTCGCCCTACGAGAACCTCAAACCCGGCGTCGCCTATCCGGAGCCGTTTGTCTGGAGCACCACCAAAGACGACCGCGTCGGCCCCGAGGCCGCCCGCAAGTTCGCTGCCAAGCTCGCGGCGATGCACGTAGGTTATCTCTATTACGAGGTTATCGAAGGCGGTCACGCCGCCGGTGCCAACCTCAAGGAATCCGCTCGAACCGCGGCGCTGATCTGGACCTACTTCACGATGAAACTGATGTCGTCGTAAGCTCGGCGGCGCCGGGCGGCGCTACTTCAGAATGTTAATGCACCGTGCGGCGACGATCGCGATGGTAACCAGCGAAATGCTGCTCTGAGACATCACGAGCATCTTTGCGCGCCCCGTGAACGGCATCGCTTCGGTCGGACTGAACGCGGTGGACGTCGTGAAGCTTAAGAACAAGTAGTCCATCATGCTGGGCCGCCAGTTCGGCACCGCATGCGCGGGGTCGTCCATCGCCGGAAAGACGAAGTCCGGGTGCCCGCAGTCTGGGGCGGCCAAACGCGCGTCAGGTCCGCCGCAGTCGACGAGCCAGTAAAGTAACGTGAAGATCAGCACGTTGCCCAGCCAGATGCCGACCGACGTATAGAAGAGCGGCACGGGCTCGAGCTTGCTGGGATGCTCGATGAGATTGTACGCCGCGACCAGTAGATTGCAGATGTTGATAAACAGCGCTGCGCCGACGGCGAAGAACTCCGCGTACCGCTCGATGCGGCGCCAGGGCCCCGTGCTTTGCCACAGGGCCCCGTAGAGCATCGGGACGACCATCGCGACGACCCCAACGTACCCAAACCACGTCGGTACGACGTGATATCGGCGCGGCAAGACCGTGATCAGCACCGCGATTGCCACGACGATCGTCACCGCCCACAGGCGCGAGGCGGTGCGTGGTTGGAGTCCCGGCACTAACCTCCCAGCGAGCGCTGGCCGACGACGCGTCCCGTCGGCGGCGTGGTCTCTGCGCCGGTGCCCCAGATGCCGTTGAAGCTGTTGTTGTCGTCGTTGAACCAGAACGAGAACCAGCCGGACTTCCCTTCACCGGTCCAGGCGGCTCGCACCTTATCCTTCGTGCGGAACTTGCCGTTGATTACGATCGCGCCTCCGTCCGACTTACACACGACCGAAGGCCCGGATTGCTTGCAATGCATCGGCCCGGTGAAGAATGTCGGTCCGCCCGCTCCCGTCACGTGCCACGTTCCGGCTGCGGTAACGGGTGACGGCGGCAGGATCTTGTTGCCGACAAACGACCCGTTTGCAGGGCGTCCGTGGTAACCCCAGGTTCCGTTGAAGCTGTGACCGTTCGGCGTCACGTAGATCGTCAGCCACCCGGCCCCGTCCGGACCGTGCCATTTGCCGTTGATCTGCGAATCGTTGACGAACTCGCCAGTGAACCCGGTGCCGGTCTTGGCATTGTTTCCGACGATGCCGTTGCCCGACTGCGTCAGCGTAATCTGCGAGGTCGAAGAGCCGTTCAAGCCGCTCTGCTGGATGGTCCACGTTCCCGTCACGCTCGGCGGGGCCGCCAAACCGGCAACGACGGATGTCGCCGCGATCGCAAACCCGCAGAGCAGAGAAGTAGCGAAACGTTTCATAGATCGATACTTATCCTTTCTCGTGTGTCTTAATACGGTCGAGCTTTGCCAACGCGGCAGGGCTAATGAGCTTCAACCCCTGCGCCCCGTTGTAGCCGTGAATCTCCTTCACGTCCAGCTTGCGCATAAACTCGATTGTGTCGGCCGTGATGACCTGGCCTGGAACCATGATCGGAAACCCGGGCGGATACGGGATGACGAAATTCGCCGATACGAGCGGCGGCCCGTCCTTCAACCGGCGATCGATCTCCTTATCGTGCAGCGGAATGTAGTCGCATCCTTCCGCATCGTAGGCGGCGTAAAATCCGCTTCGGATATCGCCTTCGTTGGTGCCGGCTCCCGCATCGTGTCGAAAGGCTTCGTGAAAGTAGCTGAAATTCGGCAGCTCCGGAACGTCCGTCATTAAACTTTTCACGCGGGCCGCAAAGTCGCTACGCTCACCCTCGCCGCCGGACGCGAGCCGTTCTTCGATCTCGCGGCTGATCTCGACGAGGACGCGGATCAAGTGCGCTACGTCGCTGCGCGTGTTGTTGATGTTCGACTGCAGCAAGACGCTGTTGCGCGACGTCTTGTTGAGCTGGATGTTGTACCGATTCGCCAGCAGGTTCTTGAATTGTGTTCCGTCGTAGCCGGCCGTCCCGCAAACGAGCGTCATCCGCGTGGGATCGAGGCAGAATTCATCGTCCCGCATGCTCTCGCGCGTCGTGGCCCAGTTCGCATCCGGTGCGAGGAAGTCGGTGAAGCCGCTCCGGCGGTACTCCGCAGGCACCATCCCATCTGCTCCGACCACACGAAAATACTTGGAGATCAGCGGATGCCGATTCACTTCCCGGCGAATCGACAGCGCGATCTCGATCGCATTCGCCACGAGGCCGAAACCTTCGAGCTCCATTTGGCGCCGCGCGACGTCGAGGCTGGCGATCAGCTGCTGGTTGGGACTAGTAGAAGCGTGAGTGAACACCGCCTCCTTGAACTGTTGCTCGACGGTGTGATACTCCACGTCCTTCACCAGGATCATCGATCCTTGTCGCAGTGCCGACATCGACTTGTGCGTGGAGTTGGTCTGGTAGACGCGAAGCCGTACTTTGCGGGGATCCGGCAGCAGCCGCGTATCGAGCAACACGTCATCCGACGGCTCGTTCCCCAGCTCGGCGCGCTGTCGCTCGTAGGCGGCGACGCTCGCCGGGTCGCGCAGCCACTCCTCGATATCGGCCGCGGCGCCCATCGCCGTGCGCGGGCGCAAGAACGGCGACCATCGCGCGAACCCGAACCAAGCCTCGTCCCAGAGGAAGATGAGGTCCGGTTTGATCGCCAGGCACTCTTCCATGACTTGGCGCGTGTTGTAGATATGGCCGTCAAACGTGCAGTTGGTCAGATCGACCATCTTGACGCGATCCAGCCGCCCCTCGCGTTTTGCGCCAAGGAGTGCCTGTTTAATCGTGCGCAGCGGCACCGCGCCGTACATCGAGTATTCGGTAAGCGGGAAGGCCTCGACGTACAGCGGCTGCGCGCCCCCCAGCACCATCCCGTAGTGATGGGACTTGTGGCAGTTACGGTCCACGATCGCGATGTCGCCGGGCGCGAGCAACGCCTGCACGACCATCTTGTTGCTCGTGGACGTCCCGTTGGTGACGAAAAATACGCGCTCGGCGCCGAACGCGCGAGCCGTCAGCTCTTGAGCGCGCTTGATGGTGCCCGTCGGCTCGAGCATGCTGTCGAGACCGCCGGTGGTTGCGCTGCTCTCGGCCAGGAACAGCGTCGGGCCGTAAAACTCCCCCATGTCCCGGATCCAGTCCGACTTGAAAATCGACGCGCCGCGGGCGATCGGAAGAGCGTGAAACGTCGTGATCGGGCGTTCCGCATATCTCTTCAAATTATCGAAGAACGGCGTCTCATAGCGCGCCGCAACGCCCTCGAGTATCGCGAGGTGCAGCTCTAGCAGCTCCTCGACTGCGTAGAAGATGCGCCGGACGATGTCGGCAGCCGGATCGCCGGCGATCTCCTCGACGCGCCGTTCCGAGAGCAGGTAGAGGTCGAGCTCCGGGCGCGCCTGGTGAATGACCCGCGCCAAGCGCAGTGGGGATCCGTCCGAGAGCTCTTTCTTTGCGACCGGATCCACGATACTGCGGAGGACCGGGGCGTCGTGCCGCGAGCGATATTCAAAGCCATCGTGGATTACCACGGCCGCGAGGTCCGCGTTCAACATCGCGGCGCAGACGGCATCCTCGGCGCTCCCGACGATGACCGGCTCGTAGACGAACTCGTCTTGAGGACGGCGCAGCCGCCGCCACTCAGCCGCGATCGACGCCCATCGTTCGCTCGGCGCCCCTGTGACGATGAGGACCTCGAAGTACGGCGGTGCGGCCGCGGATCGCCCCAGTGTTGGAGGCAACACGTCGGGGACCGCGCTTGGGATGTCCGAATGCGGATCCCAATCGGACGCATGCTGTCTAAACGAGCGCGTGACCAACGCCGAGGCGATGCGCCATGCGAGCGTGGCGGCTCGCGCCGCATCGTCGTCGTCGGCACGATCGCGCAGTGCCGCCATCAGGTTCGGCCCGGGATAGCCGTGAAACTCTTCGATAACGGCCATTTCGCCCAGCGCCGACTCGAACGCCGCGCGGCTGCCGGTCCCTGCAGCCCACTTCTTGGCGGCGTCGACGAGATCGTGCCAACGATCTTCACGGGCTCCCGGAGTTGCGAAGAAGACGTCTACCCGCCGGACCTTTTCGTTGACGGTTTTTTCCGGACTACTTATCATCTCGCGTCACATCCTTATGTAGTGCTCAGTAGGGCGTCAGTGAACGAACATGACCATGAACATACCCCAGATCGTAAGCAAAGTATTGCCGACGGCGTAGGTAACTGTGTAGCCGAGGCCGGGCACTTGACTCTGCGCGGCGTCGGTGACCATGCCCAATGAAGCGGTCGTCGTTCTTGCTCCGGAGATCGCTCCCAGCGTGATCGCATCGTGAAAGCGGAAGACGTACTTGGCGACATACATGCCGAGAACCAGTGGAACGGTCGTAGCAACGATCCCCCATAAGAAAAGACCGAAGCCGAGCTGCTGCAGCCCCGCGACGAACTTGGGCCCTGCGGTGATGCCGATCACCGCAATGAACATGTTCAGGCCGACGGAGTTCATGAACCACAGCGTCGGCGTTGGAATGCGCCCGAACGTCGGCCGAACCGCGCGGTACCAGCCGGAGACGATGCCTAAAATCAGCGCGCCGCCGGCGGTAGAAAGCGTAATCGGGACGCCCGCGACCTTGATCACGACCGCGCCGATCAGCGCGCCGATCGTGATCGCGATTCCGATGAACGCCACGTCTGCCACATCGGTGGCCCGGTCGACCACGCCAAGCGCCTTTGCGGCAACGCTCGTATCCTGCGTGCGGCCGACCAGCCTGACGACGTCCCCGCGGTAAATCTGCGTATCGCCGAGCACCGGAATCACCGTCTCGCCGATTCCGCGCTTGATAGAGCGCACGTATACGCCGCGTGCTCCGGGAAGACTGCCCAGCTGTTCGAGCGTCTTGCCGTCGGCCTCTTTGCTGGTAATGTAGACGTCCACGCCCTCGATCGGCGCCGAGAGCAGTTCGGGGTCGTCAACCTCTTTGCTCGCGAAGCCGAGCAGAGCCACGACCTGATCCCGCTCCCCAACCACCGAGACGTTATCGCCCGCCTGTATGACGAAATCGCTGGTCGCCTCGATGATCTTATCGCCGCGCCGCACCGCTAAAACGTACATGCGGTTCCCTAGTCCTTTGGTGGCTTCCGTAAGCAGTGCGTCCGTCTCGGCAACCGTCTTGCCGGCCACTTGCGCGTCCGGCGCAATCTTGAAAGCGCGTACGTCGTATAGCTGCCATGCGTCGCCCAATCCGCCCAGCTCGCGCTTGCCGCCGTGCGCCTCTTCGTACTCCTTACACGCTTTGCGCAAGTCGATGCGCAGTAGAATGGGGCCGAGCATGGCGACGACGATTGCCGAGCCGACGGTTCCGAAGATGTAGGTTACGGCGTACGCCGTCGGCATGATGTCGAGCATCGCCTTGGTCTGATCCGCCGAAACTCCGAGACGATTGATCGCATCGGTCGCCAGCCCCATGGATGCCGAGATCGTTTGCGATCCGGCAAAGAGCCCGGCCGCCGCACCCGCGTCGTAGCCGGCGAACTTTGCAACGGCAACGGTCGCGCCGAGACAGAAGATGCAGACCACGACTGCGTAAATTGCCTGCGGTAGGCCGTCTTTCGTGATGCCGCGGATGAACTGCGGTCCGACGCCGTAACCGATCGCAAAGAGGAAGATCAGGAAGAAGGTCGCCTTTAAGTCGCCCGACACCTTGATGCCCAGCTGTCCGATCGCAATCGCGGCAAGCAGCGTCGCGGTCACCGAGCCGAGGCTAAAGCCTTTAAAGCTCTTGCCGCCGACCCAGTAGCCGATTCCCAACGATAGGAACAACGCGATCTCGGGGTATTGTTTGAGCGTTGCTACGAACCAGTCCATGCATACCTCTCTATTTGCGTTCTTTGCGTCATCATGATGGTTGCCAGCCGCCGCCGAGGGCGAGATATAGCTGCACGAGCGCGAGCCGCTCGTTCAGTTGCCCCTGGGCGAGGTCGGTCTGCGCCTGGTACGCGCGCGTCTGCGCGTTTAAAACCTCGAGATACGAGGTGTAGCCGTTCTCGTACCGGTCGTTTGCCAAACGTACCGAGTCGAGCGAGGCATCTTCATACTTTTTAAGTTGTACCGCCCGAGCGCGCGATTCGTTGTACGCCGAGACGTCGTCCGAGACTTCCTCGAAGGCGCGATGAACGGTCTGCAGATAGGAAATCGCGGTTTGCTGCTGCTGCGCTTGCGCCAAATGAATCTGCGATTTGATCTGGCCGCCGTTGAAGATCGGCTGCAGCAGCTGCGGGAGAATCGAGAACAAGCCCAACGGCCCGTAGAAGACGCCGTTCATAGGGGCGAGCGACGCCGCCAGGTCGGCCGGCAGGTTCGTGTAATCAGCGTTCTGCTTCGACCAGCCGATCGCCGCCGTGCCCCCGAGCGTGATCGTCGGGTAGAGCAGCTTTTTGGCGACGTCAACGTTGCCGGCTGCGGCCGCAATGTTCTCCTGCGCCACCGCAATGTCGGGGCGCCGCTGCAGCAGCTCGCTCGGCACGCCGGTCTGCGGAACGGCCGGCATCTGCACCTGATCTTGCAGCGGCTTACCGCGCGCGATGTCGTGCGGATAGTCGCCGGCTAAAACCGAGATCGCGTTCTCCGTCTGCGCGATGCTTTGGCGGATTGCGGGAAGATTCTCGGTGACTTCGTACAGCGCTTGCTCGGCCTGTCGCTGATCTTGCAGCGACGACTCGCCGCCCTGCACGCGCAGCGTCATCAACCGCACCGCGTCCTGCCGCACGATTATGGCTTTTTGCGTAACTGCCAAAACGTCGTCCAGCTCGCGCAGTTGAAAGTACGCGGTGGCAACCTCCGCGACGACGGTCGCGAGCACGGTGTTCT
>JBAPZS010000456.1:0-2954 GCA_049285355.1 Candidatus Cybelea sp.
ATCGCGTAGAGATTCGCGCGATTGCCGCGCAAGAATCCCGCGAGCGTGACGCCGAACTCGCGCGCCAGATCGACGGCCAGGCTGCTTGGCGCCGAGACCGAGGCGACGATCGGAATGCGCGCCATCAGACTCTTTTGCAAAACCTCATAACTCGCGCGACCGCTGACGACCAGGAGACACCGCTCGAATGGAAGGCGCCCGTCGAGCAATCCCCAGCCGACGATCTTGTCGACCGCATTGTGCCGGCCGACGTCCTCGCGCACGGCGAGCATCTCGCCGCGTTCGTCGAAGAGCGCCGCAGCATGCAGACCGCCGGTCGCTGCGAAGGTGCGCTGTGCATCGAGCATGCGGGCGGGGAGTTCGTAGAGGAGTCTCGGCGGCACGCGCACCGCGTCCTCAAGAGGTCTTATGCCCCGATCGCGCAGGGAGTCGAGCTGAGCCCGACCGCAGACGCCGCAGGCGCTCCCGATCGTGAAGTGACGCGCGAAGCGTTCGCGATCCGCCGCCGCCGCGCCCGGGCGGCACTCGACCGTAACGATGTTGTACCGTTGGTCAGGCTCGACACCGGAATCGAGACAGTACGTGATGCCGGTAATGTCCTCGCGCGCACGCACGATCGCCTCGTTATAGAGAAAGCCGGCGGCAAGCTCGAAATCGTTGCCCGGCGTTCGCATCGTGATTGCCAGGCTTTGCGTCGTGCCGCCGTCGCTCAGCCGCAGCTCCAGCGGCTCCTCGGTCACCAGCTCGTCGTGCTTGCGCGCACGAGCCTCGCCGTCGAGCGCGATAACCTCGGCCTCGACGCTCCGTCCGGGACGCAGCTCGCGCATAGCGGTTCCTCACTCCTCGTCGGGGCGGTTCTGGACGTAGCTGTAGCCGAAGCGGCCCTTGATGCAGAGATGGCCGCTCGTAACCTCATTTTCGATCGGTGAGGTGACTTTGACGATCTCGTTATCCTGCACGTGCAGCGAAAGCGTGCACCCGACGCCGCAATAGGAACAGATGGTGTCGGTTACCGTTTGCGCCGGTTCATTCCACTCGCCCCTTGCGCGCAGCTCGTGCTCCGACGAGAACATCAGCGCGCCCGTCGGGCAGACGCCGATGCAGTTGCCGCAGTAAACGCAGGCCGAATCCGGCAGCGGGACGTCGTACTCGGTCGAGATCCGCGCGTCGAATCCGCGTCCGGCAACCGCGATTGCGAAGGTGTTTTGCGCATCCACTCCGCACGCCTCGACGCACTTATAGCAGAGAATGCACTTCGCGTAGTCGCGAATGTAGAGCGCGTTATCAATCTTCGGCGGCGCCGCCACCGTCGCCGGCTGCGCGCCGTAGCGCTGCGGGTCGGCGCCGTAGCGTTCGCAGTAGCCTTGGACTCCCGGCGCCGTCGAGAGGTCGACGGCCGATGCGAGAAACTCGAGCACCATCTTGCGGCTGTGCCGCACGCGTTCCGAGTCGGTGTGAATCTTCATCCCCGCTTCCGCTCGCCGCGCGCAGGCCGGAACGAGCGCGCGCGATCCTTCCAGGTCGACGACGCAGACGCGACACGCGTTGACGGGCCGCAGCGACTGCAGGAAGCAGAGCGTCGGCGTATCGATGCCGGCTCGGTTGAGCGCGTCGAGAATCGTGGCGCCGGCTTCGACCTCGACCGTTCGTTCGTCAACGGTTAGCGCGATCGTGCTCACGCCGAGCCCGCCGCGAAGAGACCCAGGTTGGCGCGTGCAGATTCAACCACGCTGGCGGCGGTCTGTCCCAATCCACAGATGGAGGCGTCGCGCATCACCCGCGCGATTTCCGGAAGCAACGTCACGTTACCGCTTTCGAGCGCCTCTTCTTGACGAACCGTTCCGACGCGGCAGGGCACGCACTGCCCGCACGACTCCTCGCGAAAGAAGCGCGCGATGCGCCGAACGATGCGTTCGAGATTCGCGCGGTCGTCGAAGAGCATCACCACGCCCGAGCCGAGCGTCGCACCCGCGGAGCGCGCATCCTCGAAAGTTAACCGCAGATCGAGCGCATCCGGTGCGAGCAGCACACCCGCCGCGCCGCCGAGCAAGATTGCCTGCAGATTCCCGCTTCCCGCGACGCCGCCGGCGAGCTCGATCAAAGCACGCAGCGTCGTTCCGTGCGGTACTTCGTAGCAGCCCGGCCGCGCAATCGCGCCGGAGAGCGAGAAGAGGCGCGTGCCGGTGGAGCCTTCGCTTCCCACGCGGGCGTAGGCGGCGCCGCCCTCGAGCAAGATCGGCAACAAGTTCGCAAGCGTCTCGACGTTATTGATGAGGGTCGGCTTACCGAAGAGCCCTGCCTGGGCGGGAAACGGCGGCTTGTTGCGCGGTTCGCCACGCTTACCCTCGATCGAGTTGAAGAGCGCGGTCTCTTCGCCGCAAATGTAAGCGCCGGCGCCGCGCCGCAGCGCAATGTCAAAACGTCCGCCGCTCCCCATGACGTCATCGCCGAGCAGGCCCGCGGCTCTCCCTTGGGCGAGGGCCCCTTCGAGGCGCTGCCGCGCGAGCGGATACTCTCCGCGCAGGTAGATGTACGCCCGTTCGCAACCCGCAGCAAAGCCGGCGATCGTCATCGCCTCGATCAGCGCGAACGGGTCGCCCTCCATCAGCACGCGGTCTTTGAACGTCCCCGGTTCCGACTCGTCGGCGTTGCAGACGAGATAGTGCGGCTGCGCCGGTGCGGCTGCAACCGCCTGCATCTTCTGTGCCGCTGGAAATGCGGCGCCGCCGCGTCCCAAGAGCTTCGCTGCGGCAATCTCGTCGATGGTCTTTTGCGGGCCGAGCGCGAGCGCGCGCGCCAACGCGGCGTAACCGCGATCGGCGCGGTACGCGGCGAGGCTTTCGGGATCGACGCGACCCACACGGCGCAGCAGTTGCAGATGCGTGCCGCCCACGTACGTTTGGGCGCCGTTGGAAATCGCTTCGGCAGAGGGCGCGTCGGCGGCGCGCGTGATC
>JBAPZS010000457.1:0-3341 GCA_049285355.1 Candidatus Cybelea sp.
CGCAACTGTCGAGGGCGGGTACCAAACGGGCGTGGATACCGGCATACCCGTTCGAGGCCCACAGGTTGCCGCGCACGTCGAGCTACCGTTGGCGCCGGGCGCCCACGATCGTGCAACCTCGGCGCAAGCGCAGGTCGATGCGACGTATGCCCAACTGAACGAGGAGCGCCGCACGATCGCGCTCGAGGTCGCCGGCGCGATTCGCGACGCGCACGCGAACGACGTTGCGGCGCAGGCTGCGGAGCAAGCCAAGGACGAAGCCCTCAAAGCGCTCTCCGCAATCGAGCTCGGTTACCGCGAAGGCGCCAGCTCCAGTCTCGACGTCGCCGTCGCCCGCCGCACTTACGAAGACGCGCGCGTTCAAGCACTGGTCGCCGCGTACGACCGCGCGCTCTCCGTCGCCATTTTGGAGATCATCGTCCCGTGAACGCGCGCATCCTGGCGCTTCTCGGGATTGCCGGCGCGCTAATTCTCGTCATCGTCGCGTTGTTCGCGCGCGCTCCGGTCGCGAAGCCGCCCGGAACAGCGCTCGCGCCGCAGGTTTCGCTGGCGACCGTGCGCCAGGGCACCGTCGAAGAGACGATCTCCGTCTCCGGGAGGGTCGGAGCTCCGGCCGGAACCCAAACGAGGCTCGCGTTCGCCGTTCCGGGTGCGGTCCAAAGCGTCGACGTTTCGCTGGGCGAGCACGTCGAACGCGGCCAGCGGCTCGCGCAACTCGACGCAACTCCGTATTCCCTTGCGGCTAATCAAGCCGAGTCGGAAGCAAACGCGGCGACGCACGCCGCCGCGCTGGCCGCAATCGATCGCACGTCGCTCAAGGTTCGCCGCGACGAGGTCGAGGTTGCGCGCCAGCAGCGGCTTTACACCGCCGGCATCGTTGCCTTGCGCGACGTTGAAGCCGCGCAAACGACCCTGTGGACCGATCGCGGCGAGGCACGCAGCGCGCGACTGCAGGTTGCGCAGGCGCGCGAGCAGTCGAGCGCAGCGGGGTTTCATGCCGCCGATGCGCGCTACGACGTCGCGCAAACGGCGCTTCGCGCGCCGGCATCCGGCACGGTCGCCGGAATCTTCGTCACGCGCGGGCAGGTGGTCGACGCGACGACGGCCGCCGTCTCGCTATCGTCGGATGGCCAAACGCTCGCGACGCTCGACGTTCCCGGCTCCCAGCTTGCGCGTATCGCCGCGGGCGACGTCGTTGTGATGCGCGCGGGGAATTCTCACTGGGAGGGACGCGTCGAGGGAGTCGCCGCGGCAGTCGATCCCGTAACGAGCCTTGCGCCGATGAGCGTTTCGGGCGTGCCTGCGGGATTGCCGGCAGGGGCGCCGATCGACGCCGTCGTGGCGGTGAGACGCATTCGCGGACTCGTCGTGCCGGTCGATGCCGTCGTCGAGGATCCGCAGACCGCGCGCGAGCTCGTCTTCGTTCGCACGCAGGATTCCAACGGCAACTCCCGTTTCGACGCTCGCGAGGTCGTCATCGACGCCCGGGACGATCGCTTCGCGCACGTGGTCTCGGGGTTACGCGAAAGCGAGCGCGTCGCCGCGAAGGGCGCGATCGATCTCTTGGAGCAGCCGCGCGGCAGCGACTAAGTCGACTAAGGCGGCGGAGAAGTCAGCGGGACCTCGCTGCAGAGCGCCGCGCCCGACATTACCGCCGTCGCGGCCTCGTTCTCGCGAGCAGAGGTCTGATCGATCGTCCAGTGCAGCGCGTCGATTAAGCGAGTCACCGGATTGTAACCAAGCGTGAGTCCCGGAATCGTTGCGAGATCGATGCTATACGGATTCGGGGGCAAGCCGGCGTAGTTGGGGCTGGACGTGAGCGGATCCGGCGCGGGCGTCGCCGCGGTACCCTTCTCCGTATCGGGCTGGCTCATCGAGCTGATGTACGTCTGGCCGGCGTGCTGCAGATCGGCCATCTGCTGCGTGTCTACGAAGCCGCTGATGATGTCCAGCGACGCGTTCTGCGTCGCCAGCGCTTGAAGCAGCTTCTTGCGAATATCTTGCAGGCGCTTGTCGTCGTCCTCGCGACCCGTACCAACGCGCAGCTCGGGACTATCGAGCATCGTTTGAATCGCAATAATGTTGTTGGCAATGGGGCGAATCAGACCTTCGAGCCCCAGCAACGCCATGTTTTGCGAGGCGTTCGAGCCGGTCTCCGTCGGAAGTTGTTGTTGGCCGCCCTGCGTCGCGCTTGAGGGATCGCTCCCGTAGAGCGCTCCGATATTATAATCCTTGAAAAGCTGCGGGCTCTTCTTGATGTTGCCGTCGTTCTCCAGCATCATGCCGATCGCCGGCTTGATGTGCTGACGCAACTCGCTGCAGAGCGGACGGCTCACGACACGATAGATCTGCGGAGGCGGTGTGGCCGTTGCCATCGGACTTCTCTTTACACCGTGCTGCTACGTACCCTTCTGAGCGCCCGCGTAGAAGATCACCTTAAAGATTGCTTGAGGAACGGTGATCAGCGCGTTGGGATTGCCGTACGCAACATAGATCTCGCTGTTTCGAAGCCGGAGATGATAGGCAACCGAGACGTTCGAGCAGCGCCCCATGCAGTCGCCGCCGCCGTTTGGAACCGGGGGATAGCCGATGACCTGACGCAATCCGACGGCAAACGACGAGTTCGGTCCGAGCTGGTACGCATAGCTCAAGCTTTCGAACCACTGAATGTTATTCGAGCTGGGAGACGGCAACCATTGGGCCGTATCGTCGAGTGCCAAGGTAAGCGCCCCGCGATTTCCGACCCTGATGGTCGTCGAGCGGAACCACGTGTCGAGCTTCCCGGTTCCGTAGTGTCCGGTGTTATAGGTGATCGTCGTCGGCGTCGACGAGGTACCGTGGTACGGAAACTGCCCTGGATTGTTCGTCTGCAATCCGCTGTCGTACGTGAACTGAAATCCGGCGTTCTGCGAGAT
This sequence comes from Candidatus Cybelea sp., assembly GCA_049285355.1. GTDB lineage: Bacteria > Vulcanimicrobiota > Vulcanimicrobiia > Vulcanimicrobiales > Vulcanimicrobiaceae > Cybelea. Next base: position 2,916 of record JBAPZS010000457.1, read on the forward strand.
AGGCGTCAAGATGTCGCCGAAGCGCCAGTAGTTCGACCCCGTGAAGAGTTGGAGGTCGAGCGCGTTTTTGCTGAGGACGTCGAGCATTAGAGAGTTGTCGCTCTGCGCGCTGCCCATCGTCGGACCTTGGTAACGGTCGACGAAGCCGGCGACGCCCATGCTCGCGAGCTTGCTGTCGCCGGAGAAATCCCAGATTTTAGCGCTGTAAAGCGCGTAGCCCGCGATTCCGGGGTGAGAGATGAACCCGTCCACCGGATTGTAGTACTCGCCGACCTTCCGCGTCGCCGCGAAAAACCCGAACGTCTGGTTTGCCCAGCCGCCGCCGAGATCGTAGTATTGCGATTGATCGGGGACCAGAACGTTGGTGCCCGAATCGCTGCCGTAATTGAAGTACGCGCTAAGATGCTTGAGATCGGAGTACGCGAG
>JBAPZS010000458.1:0-18132 GCA_049285355.1 Candidatus Cybelea sp.
GATCATCCCGTTCTTGAAAATCACGGTGACTTCATCATCAGCGGAGGCTCGAAACGGCCTTGCGGCGCTCAGCGCGGCGCCGAAGGCTGCCGCGCCGGCGAGAAACTTTCCGCGCGATGGGAGTAGCTTGTTCCACACGCTCGCAACGAGCACGGGCGAAACGCACGCTTGGCACATAACGCTCATTTCAATCCGGAGCGCGCGTAAATCCTTTGCTGCAGGCCATCCTCAATCGGCGCAGTAATGGAACTCGACATGCTAGAGCGTCGCGAGTTTTTACTCGCACTCGGAGCCGCAGGACTCGCGCCGGCGCTGCTCGGTGCGTCGGCCAAGGATCCCGTAGCCGACGTGCTGGATTACGCCCTCGTGCTTAGCGGTGGTGGCGCCCGCGGCGCGTACGAGGCCGGACTCGTCGGCGCGCTCGTGGCCATGGGTTCGGTGAGCGACGGCGTGGCGCTGGCGCCCTACGAGCTCGTCTGCGGCACCTCGATCGGCGCGCTCAATGGCTGGTTCGTTGCCACCGCTCAATACACCAAGATGCGCAAACTCTGGAACGGCATTAGCGGCGAGTATCTCATGCAGCCGAAACCACAGTATGCGCCGCTGCGCGATCCGGAGAGCGGCGTGATCGATCGTGCGATTGCCGCAGTGCAGATCACCGGGCTGGTGCGAAATCAAACCGCGATCCTGGAGAGCAAACCGGTCTACGATTGGATCGTGCGCAACATCGATCCGAATGCGCCGCTCGTCATCCCATTAGTGTGGGCGGTGACGAATCTCACGCTGCAGCGGCCCGAATACTTTTATCTGTCGAAGAATGGGGGCGTCGCGCTGCCGGAGCGCGTCGTCAGCGCCCTGCGCCTGACGCTCGGCCCGCATACCATCGTGCGTGAAGCGACCCCGGATCTCTTGCATAGCGCGATCTTCGCGTCCGCTGCGCTCCCGATCGTCTTCGATCCGGTCGAGATGCCCGGTCCCGACGGCACGATCAATCAGTATTGCGATGGCGGCGTCGCGAGCAACTCGCCCGTCGGCATCGCGCACGCGACCTCCAAGGCCGCCGACGTCGTGCTCCTCGATCCGCCCTTCGAGCCGGATAGCGATCTCTCCGATGCGGTCGAGATCGCGTTCAGCGTCTTTGGAACGATGCAACGCAAGATCTTCGAAAGCGAGATGCGCAACGTCTACGCGCAGTCGCTCGGGCGGCGCAGCTTCGACCGCCTCACGCAAAAAGAGGCCGCGCGCGCCGTGCATGGCAACGTGCCGCTCTCTCGATTCATCGACAACCTTCCTATTACCGACCTGCGTTTCATCCGGCCCGAGAAGGAGCTCCCCGTCCGTGTCGCGGGATTTGAAGATCAGGAGGGCATCAACAAAGCCTACGATATCGGCTGGACCGACGTGGGCCGAGGATTCACGGCGTATGACTACTCAACGTTCCAGCTCTAAGACGCCCGCCGTCTCGTTGACGACGATCTTCTGGGTCTTTCTCCAGATCGGTGCGACGAGCTTTGGGGGCGGCGTCGTCGCCTATCTGCGAAGCGCGCTGGTCGGTAAGAAAGCGTGGCTCAGCGACGGCGAGTTTCTCGAGTTGATGTCGTTGAGCAACACGCTGCCGGGATTGAACGCGACGAATATGTCGATTCTCGCCGGCCAGCGTCTGCGCGGACCGCTCGGTGCGGTCGTCGCGATGACGGGCATGTGTCTGCCGTCGCTGATCCTGATGACGCTCGCGGGCGTCCTCTACGGCGAGCAGGGCAGCCGTCCACTCGTGAGTGCGGCGTTGCGAGGCGTCGCGGCGGCGGCGACCGGCCTCATCGCAGCAACCTGGTATCAGATCGGAAAGAAGACGGTAAAGGGTTTCTACGACGCGTTCTTCATTCTCGCTGCGGTTTTGGGCATCAATCACTTCAAACTTTCGGTGCCGGTCGTGCTGCTCGCCGTCGGCGCCGTCTCCATCTTTGCCTATCGCCCGCGTCAGCCCAAAATCACGCACTCCGCCGAGGAAAACGAATGGATCAGATCCCTGCAATAGCGCGCGTATTCGCCTATCTCTCGCTGTTGACGATCGGCGGCGGCATGGCCGCGTTTCCGGAGATGAAGATCCAAGTCGAGGACGTGCATCATTGGCTGACCAACGCGCAGCTGATCCACATCTATAGCGTCGGCCAGATGTCGCCCGGTCCGAACATGATGATGGTTGCGACGATCGGCGAGCGCGTTGCGGGGATTCCCGGCGCGCTGGTTGCCGCTTTTGCCTTCTTCGTGCCGACCGGCATCCTGACGCTGCTGGTCGGGGGCGTCTGGAAGCGGCTTGCAAACTGGCCGTGGCGCGCGTCGATTCAGAAAGGCTTGGGACCGGTTGCGATCGGCCTCGCGGTCGGTGGTCTCATCACGTTCGGCAAGAGCTCGATTACCGGCTGGGTGACGTTGGCCGTCGGATTAGCCGTATTTGCGGCCTCGATGCGAACGAAACTCAATCCGGCGATCTTGATTCTCGGCGGCGCGGTTGTCGGACTGATCGCGCTTCAATAGATCGAAGGTGCGCCGGCCCGTTCCCACCGGTCTTGCCGTCGCGGCACTCGGGGTCGTCTTTGGCGACATCGGCACGAGCCCGCTTTACACGCTGAAGACCTGCTTTTCGAGTTCGAACGCCGCCCCTACGGCGCAGAACGCCGTCGGTATCGTTTCGCTGCTGATTTGGACGCTCTTTTTCGTCGTTTGCATTAAGTACGTCACCGTTCTCATGCGCATCGATCACGATGGCGAAGGTGGAATTCTCGCCTTGCTGGCGCGTGCCGAGCCGCCGCGCATCCTCGGCGTTCCGCTGCGGATAGATTGGATTCTTTGGGTCGCCGTCATCGGCGGCGCGATGATCATCGGCGATGGGATGATCACGCCGGCAATCTCGGTGATCTCGGCGGTTGAGGGTCTGCGCGTTGCCACGCCGGCCGCGCAGCCGCTCATCGTCCCAATCTCCGCCGGCATCCTCTTGGGGCTCTTCGCGATCCAGTGGCGTGGGACGCAGCGCGTTGGTATCGTCTTCGGTCCGATCATGGCGGCGTGGTTCGCCGCGATCGGTGCAGCCGGACTCGTCGCGATCGTCAAACATCCGGCAATCCTGGCCGCACTCAATCCGTTGCGCGCGGTTTGGTTCGTATCGCATCACGGTATCTTCGGCTTCCTTATCTTCGGCGCGATCATTCTCGGGATGACCGGCGCCGAAGCGCTCTATGCCGACATGTCGCACTTCGGCCGAGTTCCCATCACGATCGCCTGGTATGCTTTCGTCTTCCCCGCCCTCATTCTCAACTACGTCGGGCAAGGCGCGGTCATCGCCGCCGATCCCGCCGCGCTCGATTCGCCTTTCTATGCGCTGGCGTCGGGCGGTGCGCTCCTCCCAATGGTGGCGCTTGCCACGGCGGCGACGGTCATCGCGTCGCAGTCACTGATCTCCGGTGCGTTCACGCTGACCGAACAGGCGATCGCGCTCAACCTCTGCCCCAACATGACGGTGCGCCACACCTCGCACGACCAGCGCGGCCAGGTCTACGTTCCGCTGGTCAATGCGATCCTCGGTATCGTCTGCATTCTGCTCGTCCTCACGTTTCGCAGCAGCGACCGGCTCGCCGCGATGTACGGTTTGGCCGTCTCCACCACGATGTTCGCAACCGATATCGTCTTCTACGTCGTCGCGCGCCGGGCGCTGGGCTGGAAGCCGATCGTCGCTTTCCCGCTAACGGTAGCGTTCGGTCTGCTCGATGCGACGTTCGTACTCGCCGGTCTGCCGAAGTTCGTCGACGGCGCCTGGCTGCCGGTCGCGGTCGCCGCGGTGATCTCGCTTACCGCCCTTACCTGGCTTACCGGCCGGCGCGCGGTCGCCCGCGAGTTGTACGGGCGGCAAGAGTCCATCGCGCGGTTCGTCGCCGAGCACGCGGCGCTCGAACGACCGCCGGTGGGGGCGCTCGTGCTACTTAGCGCCGACCCGACCGGCGTGCCATTCGTCGGCGACCATTCGTGGCTCGAGCGGTTGATCGTCGACGAGATCGTTATTCTGCTTACCGTGAAATGGGTGCCGATTCCGCGCATTTCGGAGATGGAGCGCGTTGAGATCGAACACGTCTCGGACCGCCTCGTGCGCGTCGGTGCGATCTTCGGTTATATGGAGACGCCGCGCTTGGATCCGATTCTCGCCGCGTGCGGGGCCGCCGCGCTTGACATCGACAAAGATACGACGTCGTTCGTCTACGCTAATCCCGTGATCGTCGGGAAGCACCAAGCCGGGTTGCCGCACTGGCAGCGCCGGCTTTTCGAACTGATGCAGCGTAACTCGCGCACGCTTCCGACGTTGCTGGAGATCAAGGCGAATCGTCAGATCCAGCTTGGAGTCGAGGTCGCAGTCTAGGGTCTCGCCTTACGGCGAGATCGCAAAGACGGTTCCATCGCCCTTCGGGCCGCCGCCGGCGGTCGCGCCGTACAACAGGCCGTTCATGCTGGTAAGCCCGGCAAACGGTGCCTCTCCGTCGTTCGCGCCGAAACTGTAGAGCACGCGCTCTTTGCCGCTCGCGTCGATCTCGTATGCGGCGCCTTCGCGATGCGCGCCGCCCTGCGTTGTCGTCCCGTAGAAGGCGCCGGCGTGCACGGTCGCTCCCGCAAACGGATATGCGCCGTCGTTCGTGGCGCCAAAACTATGCAGCACCTGCGTTTTGCCCGCAGTGCTCACGCTGAAGAAGGTGCCTCGATCGTGCGTTCCGCCCTTGTACGTTGTTCCGTAAAGCACTCCGTCCAGCACGGCGAGATTGCCGTCGGGATGTTCGCCGTCGCTAACCGCAAAGCTATGGAGGAGGCGCTCCGTGCCGGTGACGCCGATGCGGAACACGGTTCCGGCGTTGTGCGCGCCGCCCGCCCCAGTCGTGCCGAACAGGACGCCGTGCAACGCGGTAAGGCCGGCGCGCGGATACCCACCGTCACCCGGCGTCCCGAAATTGTGAAGCACTCGCTCTTGACCGGTCGTGCTTACGCTGAAGGCCGTACCGCCATCGGTCAAGCCGCCCTTATACGTCGTGCCGTACAGCGTCCCGTTTAGAACCGTCAAGCCGGCAGCGGGATTGGTGCCGTCCGGGAACACCGAACCGCGCGAGGAGCCGAAGCTGTAGAGCACGCGCTCCTTGCCGTCGGCATCGAGGCGAAAGATCGCTCCGTCGTTGTTCGCGCCGCCCTTATACGTCGTACCGTAGAATTTGCCGCTCAGCGCGACGAGAGTGCCCTCGGGCGCCGCGGCGTCGAAGCCCCCGCCGAAACTGTGGAGCACCTTCTCTTTGCCGTCCGCACCGATGCTGAAGACGGTGCCGTAGTTGTACCGGCCGCCCGCGTAGGTCGTGCCGAAGAGCACGCCGTTTACTGCGAGCAAGCCGGCATCGGGATCGCTGCCGTTACGTCCGTCGAAATCGAGCAGGCTCTTGTAACTCGTTGCGTTGCGTACAGATGCAGCACCGCTCGCCGGTAAGGTTGAAACGCCGCTCAGACCGGTCGAGTTCGAGCACGCAACGATGCCGATGGACAGAGCAAGCGCACCACCGAAGGATTTCATTTCGTCGAGGCCTCCAGAAGTACGTCAATTCCGGTGGCGGCTAACGAGAACCTGCGCGGTGGTGCGCGTCGCGGTTCTTACATCTTCACGTGTGCGACCGAGATCATCGTCTTGGTACCCTGGGTAGTGATGGTTACCGACGTTTGATCCTTGGTCTCTCCGATGGTAAAGACGGCACTCTGGACCGGTGAGGTCGTGTGCGCCTTCTCCGAGCCGGCAGGCATGTTCTGTTGATACCAGGCGTAGACTTTATCGAACGAGTCGTCGGTCGACATGACCTTACCGGCAGCGCTCGCGGCGCCGCCCATGCTGTCGCTGCTGCCGGCAGCCTGAGTTACGGCGCCGGGATAGCTCGGAATCTGGTCGGTTCCAGAGGCGGTCGTGCCGGCACCGCCCGCCGCACTCGCGGCCGCCGTCGCGGAGGCACTCGTCTGATCCGACGAGTTTGATGAGGACTTGCCGTTGCAGCCGGTTATCAACATCGCGGCGGCTACGGCGAGAAGCGGGATGCTCAGAAAACGCATCGTGGGTCTCCTTCAGAAGGTTACAACGGTCGCTCCGCGCCCACTCCGACGGAGCGGACGCTCGCATTGCACCCCTATAACCGCACTTTGATATCTTTTCCTGCCCGCCGCCATTGGCGCTATAAAAAGAAGGGGCCGCGGTTGGCGGCCCCTCCCTAGATTGGCGGCGTTAGCCGCTCGGCGTCATTTCGCGTACGACTGTACGCAAGACTCCGTCGCGTTGCTGTACATCGGCTGCATCGTGTAGCTCTTCTTGCCGAACTTATCGTTCTCGACTCTATCCGGTGGGGAACCCTCCGCCCACGCGCAGGCGTCGCCGATTTCACCGTATTGGAAGTTATACCAACCGGTGCCCGGATTGGGATCGGTCGCCGATTCACCTTGCTCGTGCCCTGCGACGATGGTCACGCCTTCATCGGTTGAACTCTCCCCGACCGGCGGCGCGATAAAGTCCGATCCGCAGTTCTGACCGGCATCGGGCATGTACGGAAGATTCGTGTACGACACGAGTTTGCTTCCGGAGAACGTGTTGCTGTGGTAGGCGCACCACTGCGTACCGAAGCCCGAGGTGCTGTGGCCGGTCGGTGTTGCTACGATATAGGAGCCGTTGGCGTCGTAACCAAACTTGGCAACGCCCTGAAGCGCCTCTGCCGCGACTTGTGCGTCGGTGGGATTTGCCGGTACCGCGTTGGTCTGGTCAAACCAAACGCCTTTTCTCTCGCCCCTGGGGTCCGTGATGTAGATATTCTTTCCGCTGAGCGTTTCGTAGTACTGATCGTAGATCCGGTCGTGGCTGCTTCCGCCCATGCGTTTCATATATGCCTTGAGCAGCGGCGCTACCTTATCGGGATCGCCGTACGTCTGGTAGCCCCAGAAGATCAAATACTGGTGCGGCGTTACGAGCACCGGCCCGTCGTAATAGCTGAAGAGAATCCCCGAAACTGCCGGCTGCGCATGGTTGCGCGACACCATGTAATGGGGGACGTGATAGGTGAGCTTGCCGTCATGGATCCATCCGGAACCGTAACCGGCGCTCTGCACTTGCGCCATGGTGGTCATGCCACCGACGGGTGCGAAGCCGGTATTCGTGGCGCAGCCCACGATTGCGAGCGTTGCCGCGCATCCTACAATGGTGCCGGCAAGCCGCGAGTGCCTATACATAACGCAATCAACCTCTTGCAAAAGGAGTAGCTAGGAGTAGCTAGCAGGTAAAGCAGCCCAGTTCCGTACGAGGGGGCACCTCCCCTGCGGCTGCCGGCACGTCCTTTGCGTAGCTGAGTAAGCGCGGGCCTACTCGTCCGGATAGGCGATTGGCTGCATGAAGGGCCACGGTCCGGGGGCGGCTCCGGGGGCGCCCTGCCCTTCATAATTATTAACCAGCGCGCCGCCGAGATCTACGTCGTGTGCGGTTACGTCGACGTCCACGCCATTGTCGCGCGCGCTCAGCGTCGTTGCGATCCGGCCCCCTTGCGCGTTTTGCGCGGTAACTACGAGCGAGCCGTTCTGTTCGTACGCGACCGATTCACCGTCACCGAGTCCGAGCGTTTGGCCGCGAGCGATGGCAAGAGATTGACCGTAGTTCGTAATTGAGGGCTCTCCATTGTTATTCATCGTCACGGTAGTCGCTCCGTTGTTGAGCGAGACCGTCGCGGATTGGTTCCACGTAACGCCTTTCGCGTTCGGCGGAGTGGCCTGCGTCGAGACCTTGTAGCCTCCGGTAAACGAGTTAGACTTGAGCAGATCGGGCTGCGAGGACATATTCGTCCAGCGAGCGCCGTTGAATGCGAGGTGCGGGTCGCCTTCGCTCGACCCGTTTGCATTCTGAAAGAAGCGCTCGTTGCCGTAAGGCCGGCAGTTCTGGTTTCCTCCGTAGGGCGCGTTGCAGCCGCCGTAACCCGTGATGCCCTGCAGCATCTGCATCAGTTGCTGCAGCATCCCCATGAGGGGACCGAAGAGACCGTTGAACGCGGGGCTGTTGTACGGCGCCGCTCCATACGGAGGGGCCGCGGCGCCGTCACCGGGCCACGGGGGAACGAAACGTGAGATATTGTCGCCTCCGGCGGGCGCGACGGCTCCCTCGAATAACGAGCCTTCCCCTTCGCCGCCGCCGGCTGGGGTCGAGAGCGGACTCGCGGCGAGCGAGCCTTCAAACGGCTGAACGTACATGGTTGACCTCCGTCGTGATGTGGCATTCGTTCACGACCGCGGCCGAGCGCGGCAAGAGGCCCGCAATCTCGCGCCAAGAAACGAATGTTCGCCATGAGTGAAACGCAACGAACGACGATCGCTCGCCTCGAGGAACGCCTCGAATCGCTCAAGGAGCGTCTTTGACGACGCCGCTGCGCGTCGTCGCATAGCCGAGCTCGACGAACGCTCGCGCTCGAACGACTTCTGGAGCGATCCGGAGTCGGCCCAGCGCACGATGAAGGCGCTGGCCGAGTTGCGCGATCGCGCGGACTCGCTCGACGGTATCGCGCAAGCGCTCGGGGAGGCACGCGAGCTGCTCGCGATCTTCGACGGCGATCCGGCTGCCGAGGCCGAGGCCCAGCACAGCATCGAGGCTGCCGAAGCCTCCCTCAAAGACTTTGAAGTGGCGGCGAGTTTCAGCGGCGAGTTCGACGCGCACGACGCCATCGTCAGCGTCTTTGCCGGCGCGGGCGGCGTGGATGCCGCCGACTGGGCGCAGATGCTCCTGCGAATGTATCTGCGTTGGGCCGAATCAAAGGGCTTCTCGACGCAGATCGTCGATGAGTCGCCGGCGGAAGAGGCCGGCTTGAAGTCGGTGACCTTCTTCGTGCGCGGGCGCAACGCATACGGAATGCTGGAAGGCGAACGCGGCGTACATAGGCTCGTTCGGCTCTCGCCCTTCGATGCGGCCCATCGCCGCCACACATCGTTTGCCGCGGTGGACGTCATTCCAGAAGTCGAGGCAAGCGAGAGCCGCGTGGAGATCAAGCCGGACGAGCTCAAGATCGAGACCTTCAAGTCGGGTGGCGCGGGCGGTCAGTACGTGAACAAAACCGAATCGGCCGTGCGCATCGTGCATATCCCGACCGGAATCATCGTCGCATCGCAGCAAGAGCGCTCGCAGGCGCAGAATCGCGAGGTGGCGCTAAGCATCCTTCGCGCGCGGCTTGCGGCGATGGCGGCCCAGGCGCGAAATCGTAAGCTCGACGATTTGCGCGGCGAGCGCCAGGCCAACGAGTGGGGATCGCAAATCCGGTCATACGTCTTGCAACCTTATCAGCTGGTGAAAGACCATCGCACGAATGCGGAGACGGGCAACGTGACGGCCGTCCTCGACGGCGAGATAGACCTCTTCGTTTGGCCCTACCTCCAGCAGCGCAGTCCGGTGCACTAGGTACGGAAGACTAATTGCGCGACCGCCTTCTCTGGTTTGGGTGCCTGGCCTATGCAATACTCTTTACTTGGCTAGGTGCGATTAAGTACGGCGTTCATCGCAATCTCGTCGATTTCGGAATCTTCGCGCAGACGAGCGCAAGCGCATTCGGCTGCTTCTGCAACCCAATCGAGGGAAGCCACTGGACCTTTCACTTCTCGCCGATTCTCTACGTGGTGGGATCGGCGGTCGCGCTCGTTCGATCGCCGCTGACGCTCGTCGTGCTCCAGGCGATCGCCGGCGCGCTCGTCGCGCCACCGATCTACGGAATCGTTCGCCGCACGCACGACGACGTGCGGATCGCGCGGCTTGCCGCGTTGATCGTCTGGCTCTATCCCGCGCTCGCCGGTCTGATCTTCGGCGATTTCCATGAGAACGGTTTTGCGCCGGCTGCGGTCGCGTGGACGCTCTACGCGTTCGGTGCCGGCGCTATCGCCGGGACGATCGCGGGCGCCGTCGTCACGCTCGCTATTAAGGAAGACCAGGCGGTATTTCTGGCAATCGCGGGCGCGATAGGAGCGTGGCGGTTTCGCGGAACTCCACGCGGCCGCGTCGCCTCGGGCGTTGCTCTCGGCAGCGTGCTCCTCTTCGCGGTATACGTCACGCTGGTTCACCCTCATGCCGCAACGCGGTTCTACTCCTGGAGCGGCGGTGACGTCGCTACGATCGTAGGCGGGCTCGGATCGCGGCTTGGTTTCTTCCTGCTCGCCTTCGGCCCGCTGCTCTTTCTTCCGTTCTCGTCGCCCGCGATCGTCCTAGCCATCGCGCCGCTTTCCGAAGTGCTGCTCTCGCGCATGTCCACGACCTACGCGATGGGCACGCACTACGCCGGCGCCTGGATCGGCTACGTTTTAGTCGCCTTCGCGTATGCCGTAAGAAAAATGCCGCCCGCACGCGCCCGCATCGCGCTCATCGCCTGCGCCGCGCTATGCGTCCTCGAACTGCTGGTAGCCGACCCGCTCCACCCCGGCCTGAATCTGCGCCGCACCGAAGCACGCGACACCGCTCTCGACCGCTTCTTACAAACGCTGCCGCCCAACGCCGACGTCGCTACGCAAGAAGAGGCGTACACGCATCTCGCTCTTACCGACCCCAATGCACGGCTCTTACCGGAGACGTCCAACCAAACCGTTGACGCGTGCCTCGTCCTGCTCGATCAAGACTTCCCGAATTCCGCGCGACTGGAAGAGTACTGGAACGCGTTTATGCAACTCGTGGACCGCGGCCGTTACACGCTTGGCACGCACGAGGGCAACATACTCTTATATCGCCGCGAGCCGCATTGTTAGCGGGTCGGCCTTATCCGGAGCGGGGTTATGCTGTAGGGTGGTGCGGGGCGTCTGAGGGAGGAGCGAAGCCACGGATGGCGTGAGCGACGACGAAGGGAGCAGCTTTTTCGCTGGATGCGAAAAAGCTAGCGTCCCCAAACCGCCCTACAGCATGACCGCGCCGGGACAAAGGCCGCTAGCCTAGCAGCTGTGCGAGCGCGTCCGCAGCACGGGTTGGCCACTGTTCGCCGGCTCGCACTATTCGATGCGGCGCCGCCCAGGGCGACCAGCGCGCAACTTGCGCGGCGAAGTCGCGCGTAGGCGGGAAGACGGCGACGACCGGCGTGCCGATCATGCCGGCAACGTGCAGCGCTCCCGAATCGGGCGTGACGATGGCGTCGGCTGCGGCGATTGCCGATTTCCACGAAGCGACATCGTCGAACGCGCTGACGGACAATCCGGTTGAGCTTTGTATCGCGTCGGCGTACGCGGTTTCGTTGATCGACGACAGTAGACGCAGTTCGCACGCCGAAGCGAGGCGGCGTACGAGTTCGACAACCGATTCGAGCGGAATGCCAAGCCGCTCCCACTTGTGGGTGATTTGAACCGCGACGCGGCCGTCGGGCGCGGGCTCCGAATCGAGCACGAGCGGACGGAGCTGTGAGAGGTCGCGTGTCGGCGTCGCTTCGTCGACGAGCGGCGCGACGAGGTGAAAGAGCGTCTCGCATTCGTGCGCGCTCTTCGCGGTTAATCGCGCGCTTCGATAGACGCTTTGCGTGAGGAGCCGGCGAGTCCAGAGCGCCTTCAGCGGCTTGCCCAAGGGATCTTCGAAGCCGACGCGCACCGGGGCGCCGACCGCGGCGGCGAGGCGGTAACCGCCCGGATCCTCCGTTGCGACGAGCACGTGCGTGTACTCCCGGGAGCGCAGCTCGCGGCCCAGCCGTTCGATTGCTTCCAGTGTCGCGTGCGCGTCGGAGCGAAGCGCGAACTCCGAGACGATGACCTCACGCAGCGCACGCGCCGAAAAGACCAGCGCGTTGCTCGGGCGGAGGACGACGTCAACGGGGATTTCGTACCGCCGTAACGCGGCGATACTGGGGGTCAGCGCGAGCGCATCGCCGATTGCATCGAGGCGGATGATTAGCACCGACGGGGAAAGCTCCGGCATGCGCGCTTCTTCCGACCGTCAATTAGCGCCGGCCTGCCTGCCATTGTGATTTCGAAGGACAACCTCGTTACGTTCGAGGAGCTCGACGGCTATCGCACCGTGCGCAGCTTTGGCTACGTCTCGGGCACCGCCTCGCGCCCGCGCAACCGGCTCCGCTCGACCTTTCGCAGCCTCGGCATGCTGATCGGGCTGGCGGGTTCCGAGTTTCTTAGCGATGCCGAACAGCTGCGTGCCGAGGCGCTCGAAGCGTTGCGCCGGCGTGCGGATTTGCTTGGAGCCGATGCGGTCATCGGTCTGCAGTTCCACGTATCGGAGGGCGGAGACGGCTCCTGCCGTGTCGTCGCATTCGGCAAGGCGGTATCGGTCGAGTCGGCACAATGAATGAATGAAGCCGAGCGCGAGCGGCGCGGCGCGCTGCTGGGGCAAGCCGCCGTTACCGCCGACGCGTGCCGCAAGTGCGCCATCGGTTACGAACGCCGCCACAATGTCTACGGCGAGGGCGATCCCTGCGCGCGTTTGATGGTGGTCGGCGAGGGCCCCGGTGAGACCGAAGACGAGCTCGGCCGCCCGTTCGTCGGACGCGCCGGACAACTGCTCGACCGGATGTTGCTTGCGATCGGCTTGCCGCGCGCGGACGTCTATATTTGCAATACGGTAAAGTGCCGGCCGACGCTGGCGGGACCCACCGGGCTGCGAAATCGCGCGCCCGACGCGCAGGAGATGGAGAACTGCCGCCCATTTCTCGACGAACAGATCGAGATAATCGCACCCGAGGTGATTCTAGCCCTCGGCGCACCGGCGGCGAAATCGTTTCTCGGTCGCGACTTTCAAATCACGAAGATGCGCGGCCGCTGGTACGTCGGGCCGCGCGATACCCCGCTGATGGTTACCTTTCATCCCGCGTATATCTTGCGTCAGACCGGCGGCGAGATCGAGGCGGTCAAACGCCTGGTATGGGACGATCTCAAGACGGTGCGCGCCAAGCTGGATGAGCCGAGGACAAGCCTCCCCGAGCCGGTCGAAGCGCTTCAAGTAAGGCTATTTGAATCGTGAATCGCGATGCGCTCGTGATCTGGCTGAACGATGTCGTCGTCCGCGCGGGTTTCTCGAACGTCGACGAGTTCGCGGCCGCCTTCGACCTTAAGCCGTATCGCCTGCGCCAGCTCTATCGTGCCGCCACCAAAGAGCTGCTCGCCGGACCCGCCGACGTTACGACGCTGCCCAAGGAGCTGCGCGAAGCGCTCGTCGCGCGCGGCATCGCATTCTCTGCGGTCGAGCCGCTCGTTCTGCAGCGCTCGCAGGACGGACAGACGACCAAAGGCCTTTTTCGCTTGCACGACGGCAAAGAAGTGGAGGCGGTGCTGATGGAGCACTACGGCGACCGCACGACGCTCTGCCTCTCCTCGCAGGCCGGCTGCGCCTTCGCCTGCGCCTTCTGCTCGACGGGTCAAGCCGGCTTCAATCGGAATCTCACCGCGGGTGAGATCTTCGATCAGGCGTGGTTCTTCGCACACCGGCTCGCCGAACGTGACAAGCGCATCACCAACGTCGTGTTTATGGGAATGGGTGAGCCGTTTCACAACTACGACTCCGTGATGGAGGCCGTTGCTTTGCTTAACGATCCGCACGGTTTCGGCTTAGGCCACCGGCATATCACGATCTCGACGGTCGGGCTGGTCGATAAGATCGATGCCTTTGCCGCCGAGCGCTGCCAGGTCAACCTCGCGATCTCGCTCCATGCACCCAACGATGCGTTGCGCTCCTCCTTCATGCCGGTCAACCGGCGCTTCCCGATTCCGAAGCTGATGGCGGCCTGCGAGCGCTACGTCGAACAGACTCATCGTAAGGTCTTTTTCGAATACGTCATGCTGGCGGGGGTCAACGACGGCAGCGAATGCGCGCAGGAGCTAGCGGCGCTGATGCGCGGGCATCTCTACCACGTAAACTTAATTCCGTATAACTCGACGCCGGACGCGCCGTATCAGGCGACCGCGGACGGGAAGATCTGGGAGTTCGCGGCGATTTTGGATGCCGCCGGCGTACCCGTTACCGTCCGGCAAAACATGGGCCGCGACATCGCCGCCGCCTGCGGGCAACTCCGCGCCGAAACCCAACCAAAGGCGCACATGACGGTGTCATCGTGAGTTTCGCGCTTTGTGAAGAATAACAACGAGGCGCCGCATTACTGCAGCGCCTCGCGCGTTTCGATGTGGACCGCCGGCCTGATACGCGGCTTACTGTAGCACATCTAGTACGCCTTCGCAACGGCAATCCGTTGGGCTGGAGCGCCCGGGAATCGAACCCGGAACTGCCTGGTGTATCAAGCCGGCAGTCGACACCATCGAAGCGCCCCAGCTACGTTCCATCCCTCGGTTGGCTAGTGCGGCAATCGCCAAGGCGCAACCAAATGCGCATCTTTTGCATGGCGGCGTCATCCTCAGCGAAGGTGCAAAGCACCGGAGTCGAAGGATAAGAACGTGATCGCAACGTTAATCGCCATCGTGGCCATGCACGCCGTTGGGTCCACCCCGCAGAACGCGGCCATTCGTGCGCTCTATTCCGATCCGAAGCACCTGGCCGTCGTGAAGCGGGTAAACGTCGCCGGCTCCTACGCGACGGTGCTTACGAGCGGCGGTCGAATGGAAGGCGATCTCGTGACCGATGCAATCCTGGTGGAGCGCTTCTCTTTTGGCTGGCAGCCCTTGGAGCTCGTGAACCTCCAATGCAGGTTGGATGCGCACAACTTCAGACGCGACGCACTGACTGCGCTGATGCGCGGAATGCCTCAGCCTAAGGACGACCGTCCCTGCGGGAAGCAGCCGCGCGACGCGGGGCCGGCGCCGGAGGTCGAAGCGGTGCGTCAGCTCATGCGGGGTCCGCTCGTTCCGTACGTCGTCGTCTCGGAAGAGTGGGCGATGGGCGAGTGGTACGGAGGCGGCGGCGGACAATCGCTTTACGCCAAGCGAAGTGGAAAATGGCAGCTTGTCGAGAGCGGCGGCGGTGCGATGGGCGTGGATTACATGCAAAAGTTCGGCGTTCCGAAATCGGCATGGTGTGCGTTCGGGATTTACGACGCGAGATGCCCGTAGGGAGCGTCGCTTATGGCTACTTGGCGTGACGTGCGCCGGTGCGCGCTCGCATTTCCCGGTGCGAGTGAGGAGGCGACGAGCAGCGGAAATGCCGCTTGGACCGTCAGCGGCAAGTTCTTCGCCTGGGAGCGGCCCTTGCGGCGCTCCGATCTCGCCGCGCTTGGAGATAGCGCGCCCAAGGGCCCGATCTTGGGCGTACGAACGCCCGACCTCGAGATGAAGGACGTTCTTCTCGCCAGCAATCCGGAGGTGTACTTTACGACTCCGCACTTCGACGGTTATCCGGCGGTGCTGATACGGCTTGCGAAAATCTCCAATGGCGAACTCAAGGCCGTGCTCGAGGAGTCGTGGCTTTGCCGAGCCGGTAAGCGCGCGGTGACCGCATTCCTAAAGGCTCGGGCCTGAATCTGCGGCGGGGGTTTTGCAGCACGGGTGATAAATCTAGCGAGCCAATGGAGACGGCGGACTCGCAACGCGTAACGATGGAGGAGATAACGGCGCTGGCAAAGCGCCGCGGTTTCATCTTTCAGTCCAGCGAGATCTACGGCGGAGTCAACGGTTTCTGGGACTATGGCCCGCTCGGCGCCGTTCTGAAACGGAACGTCAAAGACGCGTGGTGGCGCGATACCGTCGAGCTGCGCGACGACGTCGTGGCTTTCGACTCGTCGATCGTCATGCATCCGTCGGTTTGGAAGGCCTCGGGCCACGTCGATGCCTTTCACGACGTGCTGGTCGATTGCAAGGTCTGTAAGCACCGGTTTCGGGCCGATCATTTGAAGGATCGCGCGCAGTGCCCGGACTGCGGGAGCAAAGACTCGTTCACCGAGGCGCGTAACTTCAATTTGATGATGCGCACCTCCATCGGCCCGGTGGAGGACACCTCGGCGCAGGCGTACTTGCGCCCCGAGACTGCACAAGGCATCTTCGTCAACTTTAAAAACATCTACCAAACCGCGCGCAAGCGGCCGCCCTTCGGCGTGGCGCAGATCGGCAAGTCCTTTCGCAACGAGATCACCCCGGGCAATTTCACCTTTCGCTCGCGCGAGTTCGAGCAGGCCGAGCTCGAGTATTTCGTTCCGGACGACGGAGCGGACATGGAGGCCTTTACCTCCTGGGTCGAGCGCCGCAAGCACTGGTACGCGAGCTACGGCATCGCCTCCGAACGGCTGCGTTTCTACGAGCTTAAGGAATCCGAGCGTCCCCACTACGCCAAGGCCGGCGTGGACGTTGAGTATCTCTTTCCGTGGGGTTGGGGCGAGCTCGAGTCGATCGCTCATCGCGGCACCTACGACCTGGACGCGCACATGCGCGTCTCCGGCAAGGACCTGCGCTTCTTCGACGAGGCGAGCAAGACGCATTACACGCCGCTGCTCATCGAAAGCTCGGCCGGTATGGATCGCACCGTGCTAACCTTTTTGATCGACGCCTACGAGCGCGAACGCAGCGTCGATCCCAACGGCAAAGCGACGGAACGTACCGTTATGCGCTTCCATCCGTTCATCGCGCCCGTACAGGTTGCGATCTTCTCGCTAGCCCGTAATAAACCCGAGCTCGTCGAGCGCGCCACCGGTATCGAGGCCGGTCTGCGCCCCGAGTTTCGTACCCAGTACGATGAGGGCAACATCGGGCAGCTCTACCGCCGTCAGGACGAGATCGGCACGCCCTTCTGCGTTACCGTGGACTACGAGACGATGGACGATGGAACCGTGACGGTGCGCTCGCGCGACTCCATGGCGCAGGAACGAGTGGCGAGCGACGCGCTGGCCACGTTGCTGCACGAGCGCCTGGGATGACGAAGTACGTCTACTCCTTCGAAGAAGGCGGCGACGTGGCATCCGATTCGGATCCCAACGCGATGCGCAACATGCTCGGCGGCAAGGGCGCCGGTTTGGCGGAGATGACCGCTGCCGGGCTTCCGGTTCCGTCCGGATTCACGATCACGACGCAAGCCTGCCTGCGCTTTTACGACGACGGCGGCAAGTTCCCCGAAGGCTTGCAAGCACAGGTGGACGCCGCAATGGCGCAGCTCGAAAAGCGCACCGGAAAAGAGTTCGGTTCGGTCCGCAATCCGTTGCTGGTCTCGGTGCGCAGTGGGGCGCGCGTCTCGATGCCCGGCATGATGGACACGATCCTCAATCTCGGCCTCAACGACGAGACGGTGGCCGGGCTCGCCCGACTGACGAGCAACGAGCGCTTCGCGTGGGATGCCTACCGGCGTTTCATCATGATGTTCTCCAACGTCGTGCTCGGCATTCGAAAGGATCGCTTCGAGCATTTGATCGAGGAGACGCGCACGGAACTAGGCGTCCGAACCGACGCCGAGATCGACGCCGCCTCCTGGAAAAAGTTGGTCGACCGCTTCAAGGCGATCGTCCGCGAGCAGGGCAAGGGCTTTCCGCAGGACGTACGCGCGCAGTTGGCCGCCGCAATCGAAGCGGTCTTCGACTCGTGGAACTCCAAGCGCGCGGTGGACTACCGGCGTTTCAACAAGATTCCCGGTGACTGGGGCACGGCTGTCAACGTGATGGAGATGGTCTTCGGAAATATGGGCGACGATTCGGGAACCGGCGTCGCCTTCACGCGCGACCCGAACACCGGCGAGCACGTGCTCTTCGGCGAGTACCTGACGAACGCCCAAGGCGAGGACGTCGTCGCCGGAATTCGGACTCCCGAGAAGATCGCCGACCTCGCGCGCCTGCAGCCGAAAGTGTACGCGCAGTTCGAAGCGATTGCGCAGCGCCTCGAGCGGCACTACCGCGACGCGCAGGACCTCGAATTCACGGTCGAGCGCGGCAAGCTCTTCATGCTGCAGACGCGCAACGCAAAGCGCACGGGCGAGGCCGCGGTGAAGATCGCGAGCGACCTCGTCAACGAAGGACTGATCGACAAACGCCGCGCGGTCGCGATGGTGAAGGCGGAGTCGCTCGAGCAGCTCTTCCACGCGCGCATCGATCCGAGCGAGAACGCCGGAACCGCCTGCAAAGGGCTCAACGCTTCACCCGGCGCCGCCGCCGGCCAGATCGTCTTCTCGGCCGACGACGCGGTCGCGTGGAAGGAGCAGGGGCGCAAAACGATCCTGGTGCGTACCGAGAC
>JBAPZS010000459.1:0-2702 GCA_049285355.1 Candidatus Cybelea sp.
ATATAGGATTGTCGAGTACAGGCTCTAAACTCGTCGTAAATGTTACTTGGCTTGTCTAGAAAATGGCCGTCGCGATCTCGACCTGTTTCACATGCTTATTAGCCCAGTTAACGCTGTGGCTGACGTCGAATCCTCACGATCCTCACCGCGACCGTACGCGGCTAACTAAGGCTTCGTGCCGGCCATGCGCGGATCGCGCAGAAGACGGCCGTAGAAGTGATCGACGTGGCCGGCTGAAATATAGGCCTTCGCACGCATAGCGAGGTGTTCGTAGTTTGCTGCAAAATGTGCCCAACCGTAGCGGCGCAGATAGACGGCTTCGGCCACCTGATCCCAGAGCGTGACGATCTCGTCCGCGTATCTCATATGAATGAGCCGCTCCGTAATGCTTCCGGTCAGCGCGAGCAGGCTGAGACTATCAAGAAAGCGCAAGAGCGTTTCGATCTCGTGGAACTCCGGTACGGGCGGCAACTGCGTCATCCGCTCGCGCAACGCACGATCGCTTTCCAGCTGCCGCCGAAACTCCTCTATGCCGGCAAAAGCCGCCGTCGCGTTTGCCGATTCGAGACGGTCGACCAGATGTAGGTAAGTCGCGATGTCGTTTGCGTTCCGAATGTGCCGAATTTGCCGCACGGCAGCAATGGCCGCAACGCCGACGATGACCGCCGAAGCGACCGAGGCGATGGCGGCAACCCAACTCGCATTCATATCTTAGGATTACCCGCAGATCAGGCCGGCGCAGTCCGCTACATCGGCGCGGCCCGCGGCGGTTCGAAATCCACACGTTCTCGCTGGTGGCGATTTCCTCTTAACTTTAAATCCCCTTCGCAAACGCGCCGCGCGCTGCTCCCTAGCATCTGTAAAGATTACGTATTAGGTTGGAAACTGAGCAATATGCCTTGCCGCATAGTCATCCCGAGGAACTTGCATCAAGTCTCCTCAACTAAAGACATGAAGCTACGACGCCTTCTTCTTGCCATTACAGCGCCGGTGACATGTTTATTCGCGAACTCGATTCTTCCATCTTACGAGTCCCGAGCGTCGACAAGATACTTAAGGGCGCTCCAATGGCGCCGGGCACGAACTCAGCCCACATCGAGATGAGAGAATACGTCTACGCAGTGCGGGAAACGCCTGCCGCAGGGATGAAGCCCCGCGGATGAAGGCCGCTGCGTGGCGCGTCGTCGCGCTGCTTGTCATCGCAGCCGCTGCCGTCTTCGTTTGTTACGATACGCTGCTGCCGGTGCCGCCTGAATACGGCCTGCGGACGGCAAACCAGACGATGCGTCCCGCGCAGAGCCAACGCGTGATTTCGGTCGCGCCGAACTCGCCCGGCGCGTTGGCCGGCATTCGAGTCGGCGACACGATCTCGTTCGGTAAGACTCCGTTCGAGCGGGCCGAGGCCTCCTACTCCGCGCCGGGTTCGCGCATCTCGGTCGTGGTCAACGGTTCGCGCACGGTCTCGCTGCTTACACCGCGGCCAGCATACGCTACGATCCTTCTGGTCCCGCTCGTCATTCGCCTCGCTTTCCTTGCAGTAGCCGCGCTCTTAGCATGGCGCCGTTGGGAGGATTCCACCGCACGCGCGCTCGTGCTCTTCTTGCTCTGCTACGGTCTGCTGATTGGGCTGCCGAACACCGTGATGCCGATGCCGCTCCTTTCCGTTCTAGTGCTGCAAACCGCGAGCAGTCTGTTATTGCTCGTCGGGACTGCGGCCGCCGCAACCTTCGCTGCGGAGTTTCCCGACGGCGCCGCCCAGCCGGTTCCGCGCGCGCTCGCGCGCATCACGCAAGTCTTGACCATCGTCGCTGCCGGCGTCACGATCGCGGGCACTTCGTTCGCCGCGACGGAGCACACCGTCGCGCTAGCACGCACCGCAGTAATTTGGCTCTTCGTCGCGAGCGCTTTGCTCGTGATCGCGATTCTGATCGTCGCCTATGTGCAGGGCGCAGCGTGGGAACGGCAGCGACGGCGGTGGGTCTTTCTAATGCTCGGCACCGGCCTAGTCGCCATTGCGATCGATATCACCGTGCAGAATACCATCGGGGCGTCGGAGATCGTCGACGATGCGACGCTACTCCTCATCGGAGCGATTCCGTTCGGTTTGGCCTACGTCATCCTGCGCCACCGAGTCATTGACGTCGGCTTCGTAATCAATCGGGCCGTCGTCTACAGCGCGGTTTCGATCATCATCGTCGGGATCATCGTCATCGTCGAAACGCTGACGTCAAGATTTGTGGAGCAGCACAGCCGCGCCGGCAGCATGGCGGTCCAGCTCGCCGTCGCGCTCATCTTGGGGTTTTCGATCCGCTTCATCAACGCGCGTGTCGAGCAAGCCGTCGATCGGGTGCTCTTCCGGCAGCGCCACCTCGACGAAGCCGCGATCGCGGATTTTGCGCTGGACGCGCAGTACGTGACCGATGCCGGCGTGGTGCTCGAGCGCTGCGTGGCGATGGCGATGCGCTACGGGCATGCAACCGAGGCGGGGGTTTGGCTCCGGGGTTCGTCGGGACTCTACGAGCCGCACAATTCCTCGTTTAGGCAAAGCCATTCGGTCGACGAGAATGATCCCGCCCTCGTCGCGATGCGGGCTCGTCGCGTCGTTGCCGACATTCACGCGTTGGGCTCTGCGTTGCCTGGTGTGCTTGCGTTTCCGATGATTGTGCGCGGCGAACTGATCGGCGCGCTCGTCTGCGGCAATA
>JBAPZS010000460.1:0-3816 GCA_049285355.1 Candidatus Cybelea sp.
TGGCCGACGCTGCCGACGTCAACGATGTAACGCTTTCCGGGTTCGAGCATGAGTTCGCCGCCGTGCTGCATGTGCTTGTGACCGATGACCCCGTCCTCGTCGCAGTCCCAGTATTCCGCGATGTGCGTATGACCGACGAAGACGATTGGGGCGTCGGTGCTCTCGAAGGCCCGGGCGGCGGCCTCCTTATCGAGCACGTACTCGAAGTACCGCACCGGAGCCCCGTGCACGAGCAAGAAGTTCGGGAAGCGAAGCTCGTACGGCAGCGCGTTGAGCCACGCGCGGCTCGGTTCGTCGAGCACGCTCTGCGTCCAGCCGATCGCGGCCCGCGCGACGCTATTGAAGCTCTCGACGCCGAAACTCTCAACGGCCGCCAGATCGTGATTGCCCAAGACCGCATGCTCGCAGCGCTCGCGCAGGAGCGCCACGCATTCGTTGGGGTTTGGGCCGTACCCGACGACGTCGCCGAGGGAGACGAGCGTATCGCCGGATTGCGTCGCCGCCAGAGCACATTCGAGCGATTCGAGATTGCCGTGAACGTCGGAGACGATCGCATACCTCATGATGCGGCGAGTACCGCTCGAAGCGCCGCGGCAAAGGCCCGCCGCATCGGCTCGGTGCCGGCGCTGACGCGAATGCACGAATCGAGCGGCGGAGCGCCGGGCTTGCGCACCCAAACTCCCCGCAAGAGCAGCTCGTTCATGATACGCGTTGCGTGCGCAGCCGTCTGCATGCCGATGCAGACGAAGTTGGTCCAAGACTCGATGTAGGGAACGCCGAGGTCGCGCGCGAGTGCATAGTAGTCGTCGCGAGCGCGGAGGGTCTCGGCGACGACGTGCCTGCGAAAATCGTCGTCTTGCAGCGATGCCAGCGCTCCGACCTGCGCGCTCCGGTTGATACCGTACTGCAGCCGAATCTTTTGAAACGTTCGTATGTTGCGCTCGGTGGAGAGGGCGTAACCGATTCGCGCTCCCGCCATTCCATACGCCTTCGAAAAGGTACGCAACCGAACGATCCGGTCCTCAAAGATGGGCGGCAAGAGATCGGCGTCGTCCACGAAGTCGGCATAGGCTTCGTCGAGCAGCAAGAGGCTGTCGTGCGGAAGCGCCTCGTAAAAGCGCTGCATCTCGTTGCGCGTGACGAAGCGCCCGCTGGGATTGTCGGGATTTGCGAGATAGACGATGCGGGGCTTTTCGGTTCTCGCAAGGCCGAGCAGCGCTTCGATATCCGGCGTACCGTCGTCGCCATAGGGCGTCTCGATCGCTTTGCCACCATATCCGACGACGTGATACAGAAAGGTCGGATAGGTACCGCGCGTCGTCAACGCGCGATCGCCGATTCCGACGAAGGCACGTACGGTCAGGCCCATGAGGTCGTCTATGCCCGCACCCACGACGATCTGTGCCGGCGCGCAGCCGTGCTTTTCAGCGAGCGCGTCGCGCAGATCGAGCGATTCGGGATCGCCGTACCACGACAGCCGCTCGAGCTGCGCGCTCATGGCGCGGACCGCTTTCGGCGAGGGGCCGAAGGCACTTTCGTTCGCGCCCAAGCGAACCAATTCGCCTTGACCGGTCTCGCGCATGAGCTGCTCGGGACCGATAAAAGGTGTCGACGCCGGAATCGCTTCGACGGCGGGCGTCGGTCGAATCACTGAAAAGAACTAGCCTCCCAAAAACAGATGGACCGTCGCAAACGTACCCGGCGCCCATTCTTCGTCACGCTCTTCCATCACGATGTAGCCGTCCGCACGCGCGGCGATACTAGTGGAAAACGAGCGCAGGTCAAGTGGATGCGCGAGCGGATTGCCTCCATCATATCGTAGGCTGACGGGAACGAGCCACGTCCAACCCGCTCGGCTTCGGGCCGAACTCTCCAAGCGCGCCCGCACCGTCGCGGGCCGTGCCGGCGCGCCGACGAGGGCCGCAACGATCGGTGCGGCGACTGCTTCGAGGATAAAGAGCGCCGACATCGGGTTGCCGGGTAGGCCCACGATCGGCTTGCCCCCGTGCGCGCCTAAGAGCGTCGGCTTGCCGGGTTTGACGCGTAGGCCGTGCACGATTATGCCGGGCGTTGCGACCTGCGCGACCGCCTCCGGCAAACGATCGCGCTCGCCTACCGAAGATCCGCCGGTAACGACGACGCCATCGCACTCCGCCAGCGCGCGGCCGAGCGCCGATTCAAACTCGCCCGCCTCGTCGCGCAACGTCGGGTAGTGGTGCGGCGCGGCGCCCATCGCTTGCAGCGAGGCGGCAATTGCGAAGCGGTTTGAATCGCGGATCTCTCCCGGACGCGGGCGCCTCTGCGGCTCGATGAGCTCGTCGCCGCTTGAAAGTACCGCGACCGTGGGACGGCGGTAAACGCGAACTTGCGTGATGCCGAGCGTTGCGAGCAGGCCGATCTCGGCCGCGCGAAGGCGTCGTCCCGGCGCCAGCAACGCGTCGCCGCGATGCATGTCGGCCCCGCGGGCGGCGACGTTCGCGCCGCTATTCACTGCGGCGTCGACAAAGAGCCGCTCGCCGTCGACTCGCGCCTCTTCGATCGGCACGACGGCGTCGGCACCGGGCGGAAGCACGCCGCCCGTTGGAATCCGCACGGACGATTCGGCGGCCAGCGCAATCGCGGGAGCGATCCCCATCGCGACGTCGGCAACGATCTCGAAGGTGCCGGGCGTTGACCGCGAATCGAGCGCAAAACCGTCCATTAGCGAGCGCGCCGCGTTGGGATAGTCCTCGTCGGCAGCGACGTGCTGCGCGAGAACGCGTCCAAATGCATCGCCGAGCGCGACGAGCTCGCTTCCCGCCGGAGCGACGGACGCACGCGCAAAATATGCGACGATCGCCTGACGCGGTGCGAGCAGCGCCTCCGGAACAAATCCCACCTCCGGTAGGACTGGGTTTGCGGACTGCATAAGGGCGCGCTTCTCCATGATCGATATCGTTTTGGTTCGACGCGATCCCGACCGCGTGCGACGGGCACTCTCCCGCCGCGGGCTCGACCCGTCGATCGTCGACGAAGTTCTGCGCTATGACGAGGAGTACCGCTCGGCCCTGACGGCGGCGGAGCGGGCAAAGGCCGAAAAGAATCAGATTTCGGCTTCCATCGGCAAGGCGAGCGACAAAGCCGTCGCGGCGCAAGAGCTGCGGCCGCGAATCGAGGCGCTTTCGCAGGGGATCTCGGTAGCCGAAGAGCGCGCGCGCATGCTCTCGCCTTCGAGCGACGAGTCACCGCTGCGATCGACGCTCGAGCTCGTTCCCAATCTTCTCGACGACTGCGTCCCAGACGGCCTCGATGAAGGAGCAAATGTCGAGCTTCGGCGTTGGGGATCGCCGCGTGCGTTCGATTTCGAGGCAAAGCCGCACTGGGAGGTCGGCGAGCAACTCGGCATTCTCGATTTCGCGCGCGCGGCGAAGCTCTCCGGCAGCCGGTTCTCCATCTTAAGCGGCGCGGGCGCACGCCTCTCGCGGGCGTTGGCGTCGTTCTTTCTCGATCGCGCGGGCGAGCGCGGTTATGTCGAGATTGCGCCGCCGCTGCTCGTCTCCCGCGAAACGATGTGGTCGACCGGCCAGTTGAGCAAGTTTGCCGATGCGATGTTTGCGGATCCCGATGCGGAGCTCTTCATGATTCCGACGTCAGAGGTTCCCCTGACCGCGCTGCACGGCGGCGAGATCTTGGAGCTGTCGGATTTGCCCAAGCGATACGCCGCATACACGCCGTGCTTTCGCAAAGAGGCCGGCGCCGCCGGCAAGGACACCCGCGGCTTGATTCGGCAGCACCAGTTCGAAAAGGTCGAGCTCGTGTGGCTAGCGGCCCCAGAAG
>JBAPZS010000461.1:0-6040 GCA_049285355.1 Candidatus Cybelea sp.
TACCGGCTGAGGCGACCGAGGCCGGTCCGCCGCCGGTGTAGACCTGCAACTCCGAGAGGCCTAGGCTCGACTCGGTCGACGAGTTGTAATTGTCGAAGGCCCGGTTAACCGGGATACCATCGTACTCGAAGGCCGTGTAGTACGAGTTTTGACCGCGAACGTAGGCGGCGTTGAAGTCCCAACCCATGCCGCCTTGCGATACCTGGACGCCGGGGACCGACGCCATCGCCGAGTAGGCATTGTTGAGATTACCGCCACCGCCCAGTGCCGCTGCGGCGGCTGCCTGAGATGCGTTGACGCTATACAGGTCTGCGCCGACGCCCGATTTTACGAGCGAGGAGCCCGCTTGCGACGTTACGTGCGCAATCGTCTGAAGCGTCTTGGCTAGCCTGTAAGCGACTTGTTGCGTCTGGTCGGCGAAGACCACGACGCCGGGAACTGAGAAAGACTGGTATCCCGATTTAGAAAGACTGACCGTATACGTATCGGGTGCCAGCGCGAGGATCGTAAAGTGACCCCCGGAGTCCGTCGTGCCGGACCGAGTCTGCGAAGGGGAGACTGCTTCCACTTGCACGCCGGCAAGCGGAGCCCCGGCCGAGTCGGTGACCGTGCCCGCGATGTTACCGGTGACGCCTGCCAGTGCCCATGTTCCCTGGCTGAGGAACGCCACAACTAACGACGCGGCCACAACCGCACGACGGAGGGTTCGTTGTGAACTCATTGTTCGTTAACCCTCACAAATTGTCGAGTTGTCAAAAGGCGAGCCGCCCTGCTTCCCGGTGGCCCTACGGCCTCAGGAGCTTCACAGAGTGACCCACTGCGCCAAGGATTTCCTCAGGTTCGGGTCTGTTCCTTTAGACCGCCTTAAGGCTAGCGTTCACGGAGCGCCAACGGCATGAGGCGCTCGGCAACCAGGCGAGGGATCTCCGACGGGCGCTCCGCGACCGGGACGCCGGCCGCCTCGAATGCCGCAATCTTGCTCTGCGGCGTGCCCGAACTTCCGGAAATAATCGCGCCGGCGTGACCGAGCGACTTGCCGGGCGGTGCGTTGCGCCCCCCGATAAACGCGACGACCGGCATCTCGGGCAAGTGCTCGGCGATGAACGCGGCGGCGTCCTCCTCGTCCGAACCGCCGATCTCGCCGCACAGCACGAGGGCGTCGGTCTGCGGATCGTTCTTGAACTCGCGTAAGCACTCGACAAAGGTCGTCCCGATGATCGGGTCGCCCCCCACGCCGATGCACGTGGACTGCCCCAAACCGGCGCGCGTCAGGAGATCGACGACCTCGTAGGTTAGCGTTCCCGAACGCGACATGACGCCTACGTTGCCCTCCTTAAAGACCCGGCCGGGCATTATGCCGACCAGCGCCTTTCCCGGTGAGACGAGCCCGGGGCAGTTCGGGCCGATTATTCGCATGCCGGGCGTCGTGCCGACAACTTTGAGCGTGTCGTGCACGGGCACGCCCTCGGTAATGCAGACCGCTAGGCCTATCCCCGCTTCGTACGCTTCCAGAAGCGCGTCGGCCGCAAACGGAGGGGGCACGAAGATGCAGGTGTGGGTCGCACCGGTGGCCGCCACCGCCTCTTTGACCGTATCGAAGACCGGCAGCCCTTGCGGCGTTCGCTGCCCTCCCTTGCCCGGGGTAACCCCGCCAACCAGATTCGTTCCGTACTGCACCATGCGTTCGGTGTGATAGGAGCCCTCGGCGCCGGTAATTCCCTGGACGATGACGCGGCTGTTCTTGTCTAGGAAGATCGACATCGCTTAGTTCCTCGTCTCCGCGGCGAGACGCACGGCTTCGCGGGCACCCTCATCCATCGTTTCGACCGGCGTCATCTTCGCCTCCGCGAGAATACGACGCCCTTCTTCTTCGTTTGTTCCCGTCAAACGGATGACGAGAGGAATCTTGCGCGAGGTCGTCTCCCGCAACGCCTCGACGATGCCGCGCGCGACCTCGTCGCCGCGCGTAATGCCGCCGAAGATGTTAATGAAGAAGACCGTCGCGCCGGTGTTGTTGACTACCAGCTCGTAGCAGTTACGAACGCGCTGCGCGTTCGCGCCGCCGCCGACGTCGAGGAAGTTCGCGATCTTTCCGCCGGCGTTGCCGACGGCGTCCATCGTCGCCATCGCGAGGCCGGCGCCGTTGGCCATCGTGCCGACGTTGCCGGGGAAGCGGCGGAAGTTGCGAATGCCGACTCCGGCATCGGACGCCAGCAACTCGTCCTCGTCGAGCGGCAGTACGGCGTGCCACTGCGCGAACTCCGGATTCTTGAATAAGGCATCGTCGTCGAGCTCCACCTTTGCATCCGATGCCACGACGCGGCCGTCGGCCGTCAACGCGAGCGGATTGATCTCGACGAGCTTCGCACCGTAGCGGAAGAATGCGTCGTAGAGCGCGCCCGCAATTACCGGAAACTGCTTGCGGTATCCGGGATCGAGCTGCGCGGCAAACTGCAGCTCCCGCCCGATAAACGGCGAGTACCCGATTGCCGTGTCAACGTAAAACTTTGCGATCGACTCGGGATGCTCGGACGAGACCTCCTCGATATCCATTCCGCCATAGCGGCTCACGATGAAGACGGGCTTGCGCGCCGCTCGGTCGATCGTAATCGCACAGTACGCTTCCTTTGCGATCTCGAGCCGCTCTTCGACGAGCACCGATTTGATCGGCTCGCCGTTGGGATTTTGGCGGTTCGGCGGCATCGGCGTCGCCATGATCTCGCGCGCAACGTCGCGTCCTTGCGCCGCCGTGCTGGCCATTTTGATCTTGCCGGCCTTGCCGCGCCCGCCCATCAATACTTGCGCCTTCACGACCCAGTCGCCCGGCGTCCCTTCGATGAACGCCGCGACTTCGTCGGGCGTTTGCGCGTGTGTGCCGCGCGGCACGGCGATGCCGGAGCGACGGAAAAGCTCCTTGCCTTGGTACTCCATCAGATTCATAGCGGGCCGAGAGGTTCGCGCACGCGCTCGGCTCGACCCTTGCTATCTTCGTCGCACTAGGTGAAGGGAGCAGCGTCTGGCCGAGAGGAACTCTGATGACGATACCCGTGGACGAACGCATGGCCCCGCTCGAGGGAAGCTACGAGCAAATCCGCGACCGCCTCAACAGCATTGACGGCCGTCTCGCGTCGATCGATGCGCGCTTCGCTCAAATCGACGGGCGATTCGCTGCGCTCGAAGCGAAGATCGACTCGCGTTTCTCGTGGTTGCTCGGAATCGTCGTCACGAGCTGGGTGACGACCATCCTAAACATCCTCTTTCACCGCTAGTAAGGCTACTTCTGTTTTATTCGAGCCGCCCTAGCAGCGATCGGGCGATGATCAACTGCTGAATCTCCGAGGTGCCTTCGTAAATCTCGGTGATCTTCGCATCCCGATAGTGGCGCTCGACCGGAAACTCGGTCGTGTATCCGTAGCCGCCATGGATCTGCAGCGCTTCGGCCGCGTGCTTACGCGCGGCGGTGGAAGCGAAGAGTTTCGCCTTGCTTGCAGCCAGCGCGAAGGGCTCGCCGGCATCGGCCAGCGCCGCAGCTCGATAGGCGAGCATGCGCGCCGCGTCGAGGTCCATCGCCATCTGAGCGATCTTGAACGAAACGCCCTCGAAGGCGCCGATCGGCTTTCCAAAGGCAAAGCGTTCCTTCGCAAACTTTACCGATTCGTCGAGGCAGGCAGCGAGAATTCCGATCGCCTGCGCCGCGATACCGATGCGCCCTGCGGTCAAGGCCGTCATCGCGTTGCCGAAGCCGGTGCCCTCTTCGCCAAGCAGCGCCGCGCGCGGCAGCCGAACGTCGTCGAACGCCAAATCGCAAGTGTTGCTCGTGTGAATCCCCAGCTTTTCGGTAACGCGTTCGATGCTGACGCCCGGCAGATTCGGCTCGATCAAAAATGCGCTGACGCCGCGCGCACCGGGACCGCCGGTCCGGAACATCCCCATGATGACGCCGGCGTAGGTTCCCGACGTGCACCACTGCTTTCGTCCGCGCAGCACGTACGCACCGTCGTCGAGGGTCGCAGTCGCGCGCAACGCAACGGCATCGGACCCCGCATCGGACTCGGTCAGCGCGAAGCCGGCGATCGCATCGCCGGCTGCGAGCACCGGCAGCCAGCGCTCCTTTTGTTCTTTCGAGCCGAGCTTGAGAATCGCCGAGCAGATCATCGAATGCACCGAAACGGTCACCGCGGTTCCGGCATCGACGCGCGCGAGCTCCTCGATGGCGAGCGCATATGAAAGATAGCCCGCATCGCCGCCGGCATACTCTTCGGGGACGAGAATCCCCATGAGGCCCGCCTCGGTCAGCTTGCCGTAGAGCTCGCGCGGAAAGAAGTGCTCGCGGTCCCATTGCGCGACGAACGGCGCGATCTCGCGCTGCGCGATCTCAGCCGCGAGCGCGCCGATCTGGCGCTGGTCGCCGGTCAGCTCAAACTGCGAAATGCGCGGCTACCCCACGCGGACTAAGAGTGCGTCGCCTTGACCTCCGCCCGAACATATCGAGGCGATGCCGTAGCCACCGCCGCGCTTGCGCAGCTGATTGATGAGGGTCCCGACGATGCGCGCTCCCGACGCGCCGATCGGATGGCCCATCGCGACGGCGCCCCCGAACTGATTGATCAGACCGTCTTCCAATCCGAGCCGGCGCGACGAGGTGATCGCCACCGCCGCGAAAGCCTCGTTGATCTCCCAGGCGTGGATTTCGCCGGCGCGCAAGCCGACTCGATCGAGCAGCTTGTGCGCCGCCATCGCGGGCGTGAGGCTGATATACGGTGAGTCCCATGCTACCGTCGCGTGCTCGATGACCGTGGCCAGCGCTTCGTACCCGTGCTCCGCCGCGTAGCCCGCGTCGGCCAAAACGAGCGCCGCCGCACCGTCGTTAACGCCGGGGGCATTTCCGGCGGTAACGGTTCCATTTTTCTCAAGCGGTTTGAGCTTTGCCATCGCCTCGGGGCTTGCGTCGACGCGAACCGCTTCGTCGCGATCCACGACGACGTGCGGCTGATCCCCGGTCACGAACGGAGCGTACGACTCGAAGTCGAGCGTGAACTCACTCGACGGTTCGTGATCCCAAACCGAGCCGCCGGCGCCCACGGTCGCAGGCACGCGGATCTTCCCCTGCCGAGGAAGCCGTTCCACCACGACCTTGTCTTTGGCCTTACTCGCAACTTTGACCGGAACGATCTCGTCGCTCAAATGTCCGGCGCGATGCGCATCGGCAGCGCGTTTATGGCTCTGGTATGCGAACGTATCTTGTTCCTCACGCGACAGATCCAGCTCGATCGCCACCTTGCTGCCCTGCGTCGCCATCGTCATCGGAAAATACTGATCCCAGAGACCGTCGTAGATCATCGCGTCGATCAGCGCGCCGTCACCGAACCGATAGCCGAACCGCGCGTCGCGCAGCAGATAGGGCGCGTTCGACATCGACTCCATGCCGCCGGCCGCAACCACGGAGTTGGCGCCGGCATCAATCGAGCGCATTGCGTTTACTACGGCAAGCAGCCCCGACGCGCAAACTTTATTGATCGTATCGGCCGTGACCGTTTTTGCCAGACCCGACTTAAACAGCACCTGACGCGCCGGATTCTGGCCGACGCCCGCCTGCAGCACTTGCCCGAACGTAACGTGCTCGATCTCGGTCGGATCGACGCCCGAGCGCTCGATCGCCGCGGTGAGCGCAACGGCGCCCAGCGTCGTGGACGAGAGCGGGGCGAGCCCGCCGCCGAGCTTGCCGAACGGCGTCCTCGCGATTCCCAATACGACTGTCTTTGAGTTCGAATTCATAGCGGCCATGCGATTCTCTTTAACACTAGGGAACGCCTAGCGGAGGCGGGGCGGACAGGGTTCCGGCAAGCGGGGCCTCTGAGGGAATCGCGGAGTCATGGATGGCGAGAGCGATTCCGAAGGGAGTAGCTTTTTCGCACGGAAGCGAAAAAGCGCGCGTCCCCGCGGCCGGAACCCTGCCGCCTCGCCGCTTCTAGTGCTTCACGACGACCGGACAACTCTCACATTCGAATTGAATCGTCACGTGAGTTATTCCGAAGTGCGT
>JBAPZS010000462.1:0-2182 GCA_049285355.1 Candidatus Cybelea sp.
GCGTAATCCTTGCTGCGATAGCCGGGAAAGCGGTAGGCTAACGCGACGACGGTGAACGGCTGGTCGCTATCTACCCGGATCGTCCGGGAGACGAGCGGCGAAAGATGGACCGGTGGCCGCGGCGGCAACTTGGCCGCAGGGATCGAGCCGAAATACTTGTCCACCAGCTTGATCGTGGACGGCCCATCGATATCGCCGACGATCACGTAGATCGCATTGTTGGGGCGGTACCAGGCGTTGTAGAGCGCGCGCAGTTGCGGCGAGTTGATCTGCGTATCGAACGACTTGAGCGTACCGAGGCCGTCATTGCCGTACGGCGTTCCGGCGAACATATCGAGATCGGCTAAAAGGAAGAGGTGGTCGAAGGGATCGCTGTAGTCTTGCGTCACCTCATTTTTGATCGCGCCGCGCTCGACGTTCCAGTCGGTCTGCGCGAGCGAGAGGTTCTGCGCACGCGAGGCCTCGAGCCGCAGCAGCACCTCCAGATACTGCGAGGGGGCCATAAAGAAGTATTGCGTAACCTCAGACTGCGTGTCCGCATCCCAGTAGCCGCCGAGCAGCTCGGCGATGTCGGCCAGCTGCGACTGAGTTAGCGTGGAGCTCCCGCGAAACATCATGTGCTCGAGCGCGTGCGCCTGGCCGGCAAAGCTCTGTTCGTTCGCACCGACCTGGTAGTTCAGCATCGCGAGCGCCACCGGCGCGAGCGGGTCGCGCACTGCGATCACCCGCAGGCCGTTGGCCAGCGTCGCGCGCGTGACCGTTAGCTCTTGGGCGCGCGTCGCAGCGGAGGCCCCGGTAAAAAGCAGCAGACCGGCGCAGCACGCAACGGCGAAACGGGAGAACGGACCTGTCATCAGTCGCTCCTTACAGGAAACAATGGATGGTTGGCGCGTTCGCGGTTCTGCCGGGGCCAGCCTCTTAGCCGTACATTTAGGGTACTGCGTACTTCTTGACGATGCTGCCTCCCATAAGCTCGGCTCGCGTCGTCGCAGGCCGCAACGAAATACCGTGCATCGCAAGCCGAATTGCTTCAATTTCCCCCGCACTGAGGCCGGTGTCTGCTATCGCGCTCGTGCGCTGGCCGCCGTTGTGCCATGCAAAGTTCTCGTATCGCTTAGGCAGACCGTCAGGGCCGATCTCGTCTGCATTATACATGTATCTCGGCGGGGCTCCTTCCCGCGGATCGTACGCGGCCACTTGCAGAGAAAACTGCCGGCCATTCAAACGGCGATACAAGAAATTAAGACTAGGCGCGCCAAGGTGCCACGCGCGCTCCGCCTCCGAATAGACGGCCGTCGGCGTCGCGAAGATCTTCGACGAAGCGACGTCGCGCGGCAGACCACTTGGTGGAACGATGCGGAAGTGAACCAACGTCTGCGCCGCCTGAAGGCTAACGACGCGCGAAACCATCGCGGCATCGATGGATTTCGGCGCCGGCGGAGGCGGCGACCACAACATCAGGCGGGCAATCCGTGCCCGCATCGTCTCCACGACGCCAGGGGCCACGAGCGGCGCAACGGCGAGGCTCAACGCAAAAGCGATAGAAGCCGCAATAGCGACGCGCGTGATTCGGCCTTCTTTGCCCGGTGGGAACGACGCTTCCGGGCGCGAGGCGTGCATTGATATCGTGCCGGTTGGAACTGCCGGAGTCTCGATCGCAGCAATCATCGTGTGCAGCCGCTCGCGCAGCGCGGCATCATCGAACATCGGTGTATACCTCTTGGCAGGCCTTTGCCGGCGGCGAGCCGGCTGGGGCCTCCGAAAGTGCCGCTCGCAGCCTTCTGCGCGCGAGCATCAGATGGAATCGAACTGTTGAGTCGGGTAACTTCATGGACTGCGCGATCTCTTTGCTCGTCAGCCCGGCGTAGTAGTGCAGAATGATCGCGCCGCGTTGCACTACCGGAAGCGCACCTAAAGCGTCCGCGAGATCGAGCGCGTCATCGCTGTTGAAGCGCACCTCTTGCCGCTCCGCCGCGTCCAGAGACCGCGTACTGCGGCGCCGGCGCGCCAGGCTCATCGCGTTATTGGCGATGATCTTGTAGCTCCAGGCGCCGAACGCGTCCGGATCGTGTAAGCTCGGCAGCGCCCGCACGATGGCCTCGCACGCGTTCTGGGCCGCGTCCTCCGCAAGGCCGTGGTCGCGCAGGATGGCCGCGGCGATCCGGTAGGCGTCGGGCCACAC
>JBAPZS010000463.1:0-11726 GCA_049285355.1 Candidatus Cybelea sp.
GACTGCAAGAGGCGGCGCCATTATTGGATGAACGAGGGCGTCGCCGCGGCGCGCGGCGACGATTGCGAGTGCGCCGGCTAATAGAAAGTAGGCAAAGCCATCAGGCTCGCTCTCGCTATGTTTGCCTTGCTGCAGCGCGCGCAGATCGAGGATGCCTGCGACGCAGAGGAACGCTGCCGCTGCGGCGGGGGCCCCAGCGCGAAGCGCGCCGGCTATCGCGATCGCACCGAGGCCGCACGGCGCAGCCAAAAAGCCGAGGGCTGCGCCGGCGAGGGCGCTCACTGCGGGCGGGAGCGAGACCGGATCGATCGCGGCGCGGAGCTGCATCGCTGCTCCGGCCAGCAGCGCTGCCGGAAGAAGTATCGCGAGTTCGCCGAGCGGTTCCGGCCCGTTCGAACAGGGCCGAGGCCGGCCTGCGCGCAGCAAACGCGCCACGGTCAGCGCGGCGGCCAGCCGCCCGGCGGCTACCAGCGGACCGAAGACCAGCCACGTCGCGGCAGTCGCCGGAAGCGAACGGGCCGATGGGCCGGCAGTGCAGCCGCATCCAAGGTAGGCGGCCGCGTGAGGCACGCGAAGCAGCCGCGCTGCAACGACGCCTACGAGCAGAAACGGCGTGGCTTCGAAAAGAGCGCTTGCCGACGTAGCCAGGGCGCTGCGGATAATCTCGGGGGAGCTGAGCATTGCGACGGCGAGCATTGCGGCTCCGTATAACGCTGCGCGCACCAGCGACCATCACGCACTGCGGAGCAATGGCTACCGAATCGGCCCGGCGAACGGGACGGCCGGAATGAGAGCGACATAGTGCCGGAGAGCCTCGGCGCCCCGCGCGGTACCCAAGACTTCTTTCCTCCTGAATCCGCGCGCTGGAATGCGCTCGAAGAGCGAATTCGCGCGCTTGCGGAGCGTTTCGGGTACGGGGAGATTCGCACGCCCGTCTTCGAGTCCACGGAGCTCTTCGTCCGCGGCGTCGGCGAACAGACCGACATCGTCGAGAAAGAGATGTACACGTTCGACGACCGCGCCGAGCGCAGCGTGACCCTTCGGCCGGAGTGGACTGCACCGGTAGTGCGCGCCGCACTCGAGCACCATCTCTTCAATCTTGGACCGCTGCGTCTTTACTACATCGGACCGATCTTTCGCTACGAGCGCCCGCAAAAGGGCCGCTACCGGCAATCGCATCAATTCGGCGTGGAGTGTTTCGGTTTCGCCGGGCCGGAGGCGGATTTAGAGGTCATCTCGCTTGCGTGGGAGCTTGTGCGCGAGCACGGGATCGACGATGCGGTACTCGGCATAAACTCGATCGGGGACGGTGCTTGCCGCCCCGCTTATCGCGAAGCGCTCGTCGCGCATTTTCGCCCGCATCTGGCGGAGATGACCCCGGAGGCGCGCCGCCGTATCGAACGCAATCCGCTGCGGCTGCTCGACAGCAAGGATCCTGCAGACGCACCGTACGTTGCGAGCGCGCCGCCGTTCGAAGCGTTTCTTTGCACGGCGTGCCGCGAACACTTCGATGCGCTGCGAACGTATCTGGAGTTGAGTGGTATCCCGTATGCGATCGATCCCCGGATCGTTCGTGGGCTCGACTATTACGGAAGGACCGTTTTCGAGATTACCTCGAGCGTGCTTGGCGCCCAAAGCAGCGTGTGCGGCGGCGGGCGTTACGATGGGCTAGTGCAATCGCTTGGCGGTCCCGACGTGCCCGCCGTCGGCTTTGCCCTCGGTCTGGAGCGCTTCCTCATGATGCTCGATGCGCGCGCAGCGCGAACGGAAAATCCCCGGCGCGGTATTCAAGCCATCGCGCTGGGTACCCAAGCGCGCGCCGTTCTTACGCCAATCGTCGTGGAGCTGCGCCGCAGACTCGATGCGCCGACGTATGTCGACTATCTCGATCGTAAGTTACTCGCACAACTCAAGATCGCCGACCGTAATCGCGCGCGCTACGCGCTCATCCTTGGAAGCGAAGAGCTGGCCGTGGGTTCCGTGGTGTTGCGGGATCTCGAGGAGCGCAGCGATCGGAGCATGCCCTTTTCCGATATTAGAGTCCTTGTGGAGCTGCTCGTAGAAGCGGGGCTATGATGGACGAACGCTACGCGGAGGAGACGCAGACATTGCGCGAGTTGCTCGAGCTGATGCACGAGCACGACCTCGACACGATCAAAGTGAAGCTCGGGGATGCCGTCTACGAACTTTCGCGACGAAGTCCGCAAGCACGGCCCGAGCCGCGGGAATCCACCACTACATCCGCGTCGACGGAGAGCGCGCCGGTCGCACATGCAAACGCGAGCAAGGTCCTCGCTCCGCTCACCGGCGTCTTCTATCGCGCTTCATCGCCGGATGTCGCACCGTACGTCGAGATCGGCGACCGAGTCGAGGTCGGCGACGTGCTCTGCGTACTCGAAGCGATGAAACTCTTTAACGAGATTCAGAGCGACTACGCGGGCACGGTCGTACGCATCGTACCCGGAAACGGCGAGTTGGTTTCGCAGGGTCAGGAGCTCCTTTGGTTAGAGCCGCACTAGTGAGCGGGTCGCAGACGGCGAAGCAGTACCATGGGAAGCGCGATTTCGACGAGCTGTTGTCGGACCGCCGCGGACTCCTGGACGCTCCGCAGTATCGCGAAGCGGTCGAGGCGATCGTCGAAGCGGTCGTAGCGGCGCTTCGAGCGGGAAACAAAGTCCTATGGTGCGGGAACGGCGGCAGTGCGGCCGAGGCGCAACACATGGCCGCCGAGCTCTCCGGGCGCTTTTTGCGCGAGCGGCCGGGACTGTACAGTGAGGCACTTTCGGTAAACTCGTCGACGCTGACGTGCGTCGGCAACGACTACGGATACGACTACGTGTTCTCGCGACAGGTGGAGGCCTTCGCACGACCGGGAGACGTCGTCATCGGTATGACGACGAGCGGCAGCTCCCGCAACGTCGTGCTCGCGCTCGAAGCCGCGAAGCGTCGCGGAGCCGTCACCGTGGCCTTTACCGGAAACGGCGGGGGAAAGGTTCTCGAGTTCGCCGACCATGCGCTGATCGGGCCCGACGGATACGCTGCAATCGTTCAAGAAGTGCATCAGGTAATGGCGCACATCGTCTGCGACCTCGTCGAACAGCGCTTGATTTTCGAGGGGGACTTGACGTGACTGCGCTGATGGCGCCGGACGCGCGCACGCTCTTCGAACGCGCGAGCGGCCGCCGAATACTCGTCATCGGCGACGTGATGATTGACGAATGGATTTGGGGCACGGTGACGCGTATCTCCCCCGAGGCGCCCGTTCCCGTCGTCGCGGTTGCCGATCATTCGTTTACCCTAGGCGGCGCGGGGAACGTTGCAAGCAATCTCCGCGCGCTCCGCGCGGAGGTTGCCGTCGCCGGGACCGTTGGCGACGATTCGTTCGGCGAGCAAGTTCGCGACCTGCTACGGGAGCAGCGCGTCGACGATTCCGGAGTATTCACGCTATCCGACCGCCCGACCACCCGCAAGACTCGCATCGTCGCGCATAATCAGCAGGTCGTGCGCGCGGATTGGGAGTCGACGGCATCGTTACAGGGCGGCGACCGCGAGCGCGTCGGCGCCTTCGTGCGCGAGCGAGCACCGCACTGCGACGCCATTATCATCAGCGACTACGCGAAGGGACTGCTCTGTCGCGAGATCGTCGAAGCTGCGGCGAGTTGTCCTACGGTGCTTGCCGATCCGAAGCCGCAGAACGCAGCGCTTTTTCGCGGCGTAACCTGCATCGCGCCGAACATTCCCGAGGCCTCGGCGATGACCGGCGTAGCGATCGTCGACGACGCCACGCTCGAGCGCGCCGGCGAGCGTCTCATCGAGATGCTGGATTGCCGCTATGCCGTCATCACCCGCGGCGAGCACGGCATGGCGCTCTTTGGACGAAAAGGCGAGCGTTTGAAGATTCCCTCCGTCGCGCGAACGGTTTACGACGTAAGCGGCGCGGGCGACACGGTCATCGCCGTGCTGGCGCTGGCGCTGGCGAGCGGCGCGGATATCGAGCACGCGATGCAGCTGGCGAACTTCGCCGCCGGCGTCGTCGTCGAAAAGCTCGGTACGGCGACGGCCTCACCGGAAGAGATCGTCGCGCTCGTCGGTCCCGCGACCGGCTCGCGATGACGGCGGAGCGATTTTTCGGCCGTCTTCTCGACGTGGATCGAGCCGTCGCGTGGCGCGAAGAGCTGCGTCGAGCCGGCCGGATCGTGGTTTTCTCCAACGGTTGCTTCGATGTACTGCATGCGGGGCACGCGGAGTACCT
Source organism: Candidatus Cybelea sp. (assembly GCA_049285355.1). Classification (GTDB taxonomy): domain Bacteria; phylum Vulcanimicrobiota; class Vulcanimicrobiia; order Vulcanimicrobiales; family Vulcanimicrobiaceae; genus Cybelea. The sequence continues at coordinate 4,253 of JBAPZS010000463.1, forward strand.
TGCGTGGGCGCGCGCGCAGGGCGACGCTTTGATCGTCGGTTTGAACCAAGACGACTCCGTGCGGAAGATCAAGGGCCGCGCCCGTCCGATCGTTCCATTCGGCGATCGCGCCGAGCTGTTGTTGGCGCTTCGCAGCGTCGACGCCGTTGTGGGATTCTCGGAGCGCACGCCCGAGGTGCTGCTCGACCGTATCCGGCCCGATATTCACGTCAAGAGCGATCAATACCGTGAGGAGGAGCTGCCGGAGCGCGCGGTCGTGCTCGCGCACGGCGGCCGGATAGCGCTTGCGCCGCACGCCGCCGGGAAGAGCACGACGGGAACGATTGCGCGCATCCTCGATGCGTATAGCGCTCACGGCTAACGGCCCCGGTGAGGTCGCCGGATGGCTGCGGCCTTTGCTGCGTTCCCTTTACCGGAGGCGTCCCGATCTGGAGGTGCTGGTATTTCTCGTCCCCGACGACTTCGCCACCGGCTTCGAGGCAAAGATGGTGCGCGATGCCTTTCCGGCGGCGCGCGTCTTCGATCCGAAGTCGTACTTGAAGTTCGCGCTTGGCGCTCGCCTAAACGACGTTCCGGCGCAGGCCGATCTGGTGCAGTACATCGGCGGCGATCTCGCCCATGCTGCGCGCGTTCACGCGCGCTTGAAAGGCCGCGTTGCGACGTATAAGTTTTCGCGCAGGTCGTATCGCACGCTCTTCGACCGCGCCTTTGCGGTAGATGCGGGAAACGTCGAGCAGCTTGCTGCGTGGGGCACACCGCGCGAGCGGATCGAACTGGTCGGAAACCTGGCGATCGACGGAGCGCTCTTCGAGGCGGAGTTGGCCGCGGAGGCGGGCGCGCCCGACGACGGCATTCTGATCATGCCCGGCTCACGGTCGTACGAGATCGAAAATCTCGTGCCGTTTTACTTTGCTGCCGTGTTGCGCATGCTTGGAGAGCATCCCGGGCTGCGCGTCGCGTTCGCCCTTTCACCCTTCACCCAGCGCTCCCAGATCGAGGCCGCGATCGCGGCGGGCGGGCATCCGAGAATGTATGGCCGGCGCGGCCGGCTCGTGACCGAGAACGGGGCCGATTTTCTCACGACCCCGACGGGCGACGTCCGCGTCCCGGTGGTGTACAACGCGTTGGCGGCGGCGCGACGCGCGCGATTGGTGTTGACGATTCCCGGAACGAAGACCATCGAGCTCGCGGTGCTCGGGACGCCGGCCGTTACGATCACCCCGCTCAACGCTCCCGAACTCGTTGCGATAAACGGTCCGCTCACGTATCTGAATCGCGTGCCGCTCGTCGGCGTTCCGCTGAAGCGGGCCGCGGCGGTGGCCCTCTCGCGCCGCTTCGTCTATCATACTCAACCGAACATGGACGCGGGCCGCCCGCTGGTTCGAGAAGTTCACGGCACGATCACGCCCGGACGAATCGCCCGAATCGCACTGGAATCGTACGAAGATCGCGCGTGGATCGAGTCGTCGTCGGCCGCGCTGGCAGACTTGTATAAAGATCACATCGGGGCGTCGGATCGCATGGCCGACTCGCTGCTCCAACTCGCGGCGTAGAGCCCCGACACTTTATGGAAATCTCAGTTGTGATCGCGACGAAGGACCGGCGAGCCTATCTCGAGCGCGCGCTGGCCTCGCTCCAGCAACAGGTCGATGCGCCGCCCTTCGAGATCGTCGTCGTCGACAACGGATCCAGGGACGATACCCGCGGCTTGGTGGAGCGGCAAGATGGGCCGCTGGCGCCCGTGCGCTACGTCGCCGAACCTCAGCCCAATCGAGGCCTGGCGCGCAATCGCGGAGTCGAGCTGGCGCGCGGTAGATACATTCTTTTCTGCGACGACGACGTTTACGTGCCGACGGGCTGGATCGCGGCTCATGCGGCGACGCAGCGCGAGGAGGATTGCATCGTTAACGGACCGATTCTCAACGTCTCATCGTATGACGTTACTCCGAAACCTACGCCGGCTAACTATTCGCGCGCATTTCTCTGCACGTGCAACGCATCGCTCGCCAAAGCGACGTTCCTGCGCGTAGGGGGTTTTGATGAAGGGTTCGACCTCTACGGTTGGGAGGATACGGAGCTGGGCGTGCGACTTCGCGAGGCCGGGTGCCTTTGGAAGTTCGCGTGGAACGCCTATCTCTGGCACATCAAACCGGAAGCCGGCCTGGAGATCGAGAGTCGAAAAGCGATCGAAAAGGCCCGCATGGCGGGCCTCTTCTTGGAGAAACACTCCTCGCCGCGGGCGCGACTGGCGACCGGCGCCCACTGGGTGAACCTCTTGCGCGCGCGTTTTTTGCTGCCAGACCGATTGCTCGCGTTCTACGCGGGGCTCTCGACGAGTCGCAGCGTACCCGGCTGGGTGCGAACTATGGGCCGTGGGCAACTTCTCGACGGACTTTACGCGCGGGAACTCTTTCGCGTGATCGATGGCGGCAAACAGCGCTGAGCGAGCGCTGCTCTACTGCGCCGGCGGCGGTATCGGCGACTCTCTGGTCGCCTCGGTCGTCGCACGAGCGCTTCGCCGGCGATTCGCCTCGGTTGACGCGCTTACGCTGCCCGGACACGCCGCGGTGCTCGAGCGGGTTCCCGACGTGGACAGGGTCCTCACCGACGAGGGCAGCGAGCGAGATCTCAGCGCGCAGATCGCAATCGGGCGGTACGACGCCTGCGTCGTTACCTGGGCCACCGCACGAACCGCGCGCATCCCGCAGCACGCCGCGATTCCGGTTCGAGTCGGGCAGGCGCGCAGATTCTACTCGTTTCGCTTCACCAAGCGCGTCGTCGTTCGCAGCGAGCTCGGCGACGTCACCTCGCATTGGTCGGACATTCTGCTGGATTTTGCGCGTGGGATCGGCTGCGATACGCCGGACCATCGCTATCGCTTCGTGCCGACGCCGCAGGACGAGCGCGAGGCGGCCGAGCTAAGCGACGGTGTCGGCCGCTTCATCATCCTCAATCCATGCAACGCCATCGCGTCGGCGCGCAGGCTCTGGCCGCTCGACGGCTGGGCCGAGCTCGCTCGCGCACTGCGCGAACGATATGGCGCCACCGTGTTCGTGAGCGGCTCGTCCGCCGATGCCCCCTTAAGCGCAGGCATCGTCGATCTCTCGCGCGGGCAAGAGGGGATCGTCTCGATCGCGGGGCGTACCAGCATCGGCGCTCTGGGCGCGCTCGCGCGGCGCGCGCACGCATTCGTTGGGATCACGACCGGCTCGATGCACGTTGCAGCCGCCGTCGGCGCTCCGACGGTCGGAGTCTTTCCGTTTCAATCGGATTTCCCGGACCGCTGGGCGCCGCTCGGCGAACGAACCGCGGTGGTAAGGGCCTCCTATCCTTGTCATCCGGGCGATACGAAGGAGCGCTGTCGCGATTACGCCTGCATCGCACATCTCGACAACGCCAGGATACTCGCCGCGCTTGAGTCGCTCGTCTCGTGATTGCGGTCACGATTCAGCTCTGCACCTACAACCGTGCCGCCTTGCTCGAACGCGTGCTGGAGGCGTGTTTCGACCAGACGGTTGAGGGCGACGCGTACGAGGTCGTGCTCGTCGACGACGGCTCAGCCGACGAGACTCCGGCGGTAATCGAACGCGCCCGTTCGCGCGCGACTTGTTCGTTCATCGCCGTTCGTCAACCCAACCGCGGGCTCGCGGGCGCGCGCAACGCCGGGATCGCGCGTGCGAGCGGCGAGCGAGTCATCTTCATCGACGACGACGTCCTTCCGCTTCCCAACTTCGTACAGGAGCATCTGCGCAGTCATGCGGCGCATCCGTCGGCCATCGTGCGCGGGGGCGCGATCGAAGTCGAGCGACTCGACGAACTTCCGCCCCCCATCTGGAGCATCAAAGACTACAGCGGCAACTATTTTTGGACGACGAACGTCTCCGTGCCACTGGCGACGATTCGCGCCGTCGGCGGATTCGACGAGTCGTTCTCGGAGTACGGCTGGGAGGATATCGACGTCGGCTTGCGCCTGCGCGCCGCCGGAATCAGAGCCGTCTTCAATCCGCTTGCACTCGTCTACCATTTCAAACCGCGACCGCGCGCGAGCAACCTCGACGCGATGCTGCGCCAGGCTCGCGCCAAAGCGCGTACCGCGGCCGCCCTCGTGCGGCTGCATCCGCATTGGCGCGCGTATCTCGCAACCGGGATCAATCCCGTTCAACGGAGGTTTGCAGCGCTGCGCCGGCGTCTCGGCCTCGCGACGCGCTTGCGCAACAGGCTGTGGGGTCTAGGCGACCGCGAGCTCACGCGCAAGGAGCTGCGTACTGCGCGAGCGCTTGCAAACGAAGCGTATTTCGAAGAGCTGGAGCGCGTCCTTTAGTGGGGCACTAACTTGTGAGAATTCTGCTTTCGCGCACCGATCGCATCGGAGACTTAGTGCTTTCGACTCCCGCCATCGCGACGGTTCGAGCCTCCTTTCCTCAAGCGCACGTTGCCATGGTGACCAGCGACTACAACCGCGTCGTCGTCGAGCGCAATGGCGACCTCGACGAGCTGATCGTTCTATCGAAGGGGGTCTCGCCGAAGCACTTTGGCGCGAATCTGGCCGGCTACGACGTGGCAATCGCGCTGGCGCCCCGTTTCGTAGACATTGCGTTGATCGGAGCGTCGCGTGCTCCCCTTCGTATCGGTTATACGTACGAGCGCCGATGGTTTGCCAGGCTCACCGCCCGGGCTTACCTCAATCGTGTGATGATCTCCGAGGCGGACCCCGAGCTTTGCGATCGCGAGCCGCATCGCAAGGTCAGGCACGAGGTCGAGCAGCTCCTCGATCTTGTCGCTCTCGCGGGAGCCCATCGTCGCGTTTCGAGCCTGCGGCTCGACCTCGTCGACGCCGATCGGGCGATTGCGCAAACGCTTCCCGAACGTCCTATCGTGCTTCACCTTGCGCGACGGTGGTTCACGGGAGGCAGCACGCTTGCGGGAACACTGGCAATGGTAAAGGTTTTGGCGGAGCTGGCGCCGGTAGTCATTACTTGCGCGCATGAATGCGAACCACAGGCGCCGGCCTTCGAAGCCAGTGGTAACGTCACACGTTGCCTCCGCGGTCTGCCGTTTCACGAGTGGGCCGCCGTCTTGGAGCGCGCCCGCGTTGTCGTAACGGTGGATACCGGTGCGACCCACGTTGCGAGCGCGGTTCATCGGCCGACGCTGGTTGCATTCGAGCACCGGTACTTCCGGCTGAACTCTCAGGAGTGGTCGCCCTATGGCGTTCCGCACGTGCTGGTACGTAAGCCGGCGCGCCCCGAACCCGAACTGCTCGAACGTTTTCGTCACGAAATCAGGAGCGGCGTCGCCCGTCTTATGCATGCCTGAGATGTCGGTCGTTATTCCGACGTACAACCGTCTCGATATGCTCCGCCACGTGCTTCCGACGCTGCTCGGGCAGGACATCGAGGCGTCGCGTTACGAGCTGCTTATTTGCGACTCCAACTCGACCGACGGTACCGCCGAGTATCTCGCGGCGCTCGCGCAGACGCATCCGAACGTGCGTCACCTCCCAGGTGCATACGGCGGCCGCGCGGCGGCGCGTAACGCCGGAATCGCACAGGCACGCGGTGAGATCGTACTGTTCAACGACGCGGACATCTTCGCTTCGCCCGATCTTCTTTCGACGCACTTGCGCCGTCATCGAGAGCGGTCCCGCATCGCGGTCGTCGGACTAGAGGTGCAGACGCACGACTTGGACGACTACGCATACAAGCGCGATCATCCCGAGGCGCGCGGGCATCTGCACCCGCCGTCCCGAAGAAAACTCTCGTGGCTTTATTTTCTTACCGGCAATGCGTCCGTGCGGCGCGCAGATCTGCTGCGCGCCGGTTGCTTCGACCAGAGCTTCACCGGTTACGGTCACGAGGACCTCGAGCTGGGGTACCGTCTCTCGCGGCTTGGAATCGAGATCTGCTACGAACCGCGTGCGGTGAACTACCACTGTCAAGCCGTCCCCTACGAGGATCAGAAGGAGAAGATGCGCTTGGCCGGGCGGTCGACGGCGCGTTTCTACCGCAAGCATCCGCGATTCGACGTCATGCTCAATCTCGGCATGACGCCGCTCTCGCTCTCGCTGCATTCGATCCTGAGGCGCATGCCGTTGCTGCTGGGCTATATCGATCGGCGCGGCGAGCGGTCGCGTCTCGCGCGCGAGCTCGTGCTGCAGTATCATTACGTTTCGGGAATCAAAGAGGCTCGTGAGCGCGACTAGACTCTCGTGCGGCTCGTTGCGCGCCGGCGACGCCGGCACGCCGGTTCAGCTCGACGGGTGGGTTAACCGCCGCCGCGATCACGGCGGCTTGATATTCGTCGACCTTCGCGACCACGAAGGCGTAACTCAGATCGTCTTCGATCCGCAGCACGAAAGCTTTTCGCAAGCGGAGCACCTGCGTCCCGAGGACGTCTTGCGCGTTCGAGGGACGGTTCGGCACCGGCCGCCGGGCACCGAGAACGTGCGGCTGGGCACCGGCGAGATCGAGGTCGCCATCGAGTCGCTCGAGATTCTGAATCGTTCGCTCGTGCCGCCGTTTCAGATCAACGTCGACGAGGCGGTCGACGAGAACTTGCGGCTCGAGTATCGCTACCTCGACCTTCGCCGTCCGAGGATGCAAGAGAACATTCGATTGCGTCACCGTATCGTAAAGGCGATGCGGGACTTCTTCGACGCTCGAGGCTTCGTCGAGATCGAGACGCCGATGCTCATCAAGTCGACGCCGGAGGGAGCGCGGGACTATCTGGTTCCAAGCCGCCTCTACCCCGGCGGCTTTTACGCGTTGCCGCAGTCGCCGCAGATGCTCAAGCAGATTCTGATGGTTGCGGGCTTCGGCCGTTACATGCAGATCGCGAGGTGCATGCGCGACGAAGATCAACGCGCCGACCGGCAACCCGAGTTCACGCAGCTCGACGTCGAGATGTCGTTCTGCACGCAGGACGAGGTCCTCGAGACGATGGAGTCGGCAATGCGCGAGATCTGGCGTAGCGTTCTCGGCATCGAGCTGCCGCCGTTCGCGCGCCTCACCCATCAAGAGGCGATCGCCAAGTACGGTCTCGACAAGCCGGATCTTCGCTTCGGCCTGGAGCTCGCGGACGTTAACGCCGTCTTCGCCGGCACCCAGTTTGGCGTCTTTCGCTCCACGCTCGATGCGGGAGGTGCAATCGTTGCGTTGCGCTATCCGGGCGGGGCAGCGCTCTCGCGGCGCGATTTCGACGCCCTCACGGAGACGGCAAAGCAGTTCGGCGGTAAGGGCGTGGTTTGGATTGCGCTCGCCGCCGACGGCACCAAGTCCTCGGCGGCGAAGTTTCTCTCAGAGGACGAGATCGCGGCCGTCCGCGCCGCCGTCGAAGCACAGACGGGCGACGCCGTCCTGCTCTTTGCCGACGCTGACGCGCAAGCGCATGGCGTGGCCGGAAGAATGCGCAACGAAGTCGCACAGCGTTGCGGACTGCGCGACGCAAAAGAGTTTGCCTTTGCCTGGGTTACGGG
>JBAPZS010000464.1:0-12021 GCA_049285355.1 Candidatus Cybelea sp.
GCACGGTGGTGTGCGCGTTAACGACCTTGCTGGCGGCTCCAACGGCGGCGGCGATGTCTTTTGTCGTGCAGGCAAATCTCATCGTTCCACAGGTTGGGCGTACGACAGCGTTTTCCTAGGAGATAATAAGAAGAGTAGTAGTCGCAGTAGTGCGGTGTATTCTGAGGAAAAGTGGGCGTACGTTATATGTTATATAGGTTTTGCGCTGGGGACAACGCTGTGGAGAGGCGGCGCAGGGCGAGCACTTGTCCACCGTGCGCCGGGGAGCACCCGGTTATACCTCTGGGAGTCTCGAGCTGTGGAGGGCTATCCCCGGAGAGTTAGGGGTTTTGACACATGGCGATGAGCTGCCGAATCTTATTGCGGTAGGCCTCATCGCGCTGCATCTGGTCCTTAATCTTGTCTCGCGCGTACATAACGGTCGTGTGGTCCTTCTTGCCGAACTCGCGCGCTATCTGCGGGAGCGAGTAGTTCGTAAGCTCGGTCGCGATATACATCGCGATCTGGCGCGGAGCCGCGAGGCGCTGGTCGCGCCGGCCGTTGTCCATCTCTTTTACCGTGAGACCGTGGGCGCCGGCGACCGTCTCCTTAATTTTTAGGATGGTGATACGATGCAGCGGCGCGTTCGCGACCGCGCTCTTGAGAACGTCGGCGGCGAGGTCGGTCGTGATCGGCGATTTCGTGAGCGAGGCATAGGCTATGACGCGAATTAGCGCACCCTCGAGCTCGCGAATGTTCGAGGGAATAACCTTGGCGATGAACGACGTCACTTCGTCCGGGACGGGAATATTTTCGCTTCCGGCCTTTTTTCGAAGGATCGCCTCGCGCGTTTCGAGATCCGGCGCTTGGATGTCGGTGAGCAATCCCCACTCGAATCGCGAACGCAGCCGCGCTTCGAGCGTCTGAATCTCCTTTGGCGGCCGATCCGAGGATATGATCAACTGTCGCCCGGATTCGTGCAACGCGTTAAACGTGTGGAAGAATTCCTCTTGCGTCGTTTCTTTGCCGGCTAGGAACTGAATATCGTCGATGAGCAGCACGTCAACTTGACGATACCGGTTGCGGAACTCCGGCGTCCGATTGTTTTGCAGCGCGATGATGAACTCGTTGGTGAACTTCTCGCACGTGAGATAGACGACGTTGGAGGCCAAGTTATCCTGGATGACGCGATGCCCGATCGCGTGCATGAGGTGCGTCTTGCCCAGACCGACGCCGCCGTACAGGAAGAGCGGATTGTAGGCATGGGCCGGTGCGCCGGCGACGGCCTGGGCCGCCGCATGGGCGAAGCGATTGGAGTTTCCGACTACGAACTCCTCAAAAGTATAACGCGCATTAAGGTTGGCGGTATTGAACTCCGCAAGCGAACGCGCGCTCGAGGCGGGGCCGCTGCGGGGACTCTCGACGGGATCGGCGACCGAAAGACGCAGCTCGACGCTGGTTCCGAAGAGCTCGCTGAGAACGCCGGTCATTTGAGGCCGCAGCTTGCTGCCGATCCAATCTTGCGCGAACTTACTGTGAACGGCCAAGTGCAACTCGCTACCGTGGAACGAGATGAACCGGATAGGCTTAATCCACATCTCGAAAACGGGCTTCGAGAAGGTCCGCTCCAAGGTGTCGAGTGCGGATTGCCAGAGCTCGTTGGAGATGTCCGAGTTGATCGCTAGCGGCATCCTCTACCCTCTTAGTCCTACTGCGCCACACCCCCGTGAGGGCGCTATGACTTGGCTTAATCAAGCACGGGTCCTCCGGAAAATATACACGATTTTATACACTTATCCACAGGCTGCTAGGAACGGTTTTTCGGGGATTTTTCCAAATTATGAACCGCTCGAAGACAGCGTTGCGGGCGGCCCAATTCTTCGGCAGCGTATGGCTGCGGACTCGAAAACGCGACCCCGGAAAGCACCCTTCTCCACAGCCTTGTCCACAGGTGTGGAAAGGAAGGCGGGGAGTGGCGACGCTTGGCAGCCAGGCGCTATAATGGAAGGGATGACCTGGCAGATGATTCCCAACGCCTATGGGGCGACGGTCGACTTTGCGGTGCGCTACGCGGTACCGATCGCCGTGGTCCTGCTCGTGATCTTCGGCATCACCATCGGGGCGAGGCCGAACTACAAACCGTAAGACCCGGGCCGCCCGAGTCTTAAGGGCGTCCGGTAGTGGTCTCGTTTGAGATTAAGGCTGACGGCCTTTCCGGGTTGGCCCAAAACATCTCATGGTAGAACAAGAGGGCCCCGGCAGAACCGGGGGTGAGCGCTTAGGCATGGCCTAAGCGTGGTACGAACCTCAGATGGGGCGCTAAGAGCCTACGAGTGGTGGGTTGCCCAGAGAAAAGAGGCGAGGACTACCAGAAGAACGGTGCCACAGATCATTCCGGTTGCGACGACTATCGCGGTCGGCAAGCTCATTAAGGACCCTTTCTTTCAGCCTACCCCCTCCATACGAATCGTCAGTCTTTCAGGTTTCGGACAAATCCGTCAAAGCAGACGTTCGGCCCCAATCGAGACCACTACCAGGGCGTCCTTAAGGGTGGACTGCCGCAGGCGGCTTTGATAGAATGGCTCGGCTATGTTCGACTTCGATCTCCAGCTTTTCGCCTCGAAAAAGGGGGCCGGCTCCACGCGCAACGGCCGCGACTCCAACGCACAGCGCCTGGGCGTCAAGCGCTTCGGCGGCGAGCGAGTAATCGCGGGAAACATCTTGGTTCGCCAGCGCGGGACGAGGTTCTATCCCGGCGCTAACGTCGGGTTGGGTCGCGACCATACGCTTTTTGCGTTGATCGACGGGGTCGTGCGGTTTAGCAGCAGCCGCGACCGGCAGCTGATCTCTGTCGTTCCTGCTGCGTAAGCATTTTTTGCCGCTAGGGCGAGGGGGCCGTTAGGCCCCTTTCTTTATCCGGCGAAGATAGCGGCCGTGCAGTTCATCGACGAAGCGGAGATCGATGTCGCCGCCGGACACGGCGGCGACGGCATCGTCGCCTGGCGCCGAGAGAAGTACGTACCGAAAGGCGGCCCGGCCGGCGGGGACGGCGGCCACGGTGGAAGCGTCTATCTGGAAGCGAGCCCCGAACTCTCGACGCTCGTCGAGTTCCGCTTTCGCCGCAGCTTTGCGGCCGAGTCGGGTAAAGTCGGCGGTACTTCCAAGAAATCCGGTAAGAGCGGCACGGACCTTACCATCGCGGTTCCGGTCGGCACGCTCGTGTATCGCCGCTCCGGCGAAGCCGAGATCGCGGTTGCCGACTTGGCAGAGGCCGGGGCGAGGCTTATGGTCGCCAAGGGCGGGCGTGGGGGCCTAGGCAACCAGCATTTCGCAACCAGCGTGCGGCAAGCGCCGCGCTTTGCCGAACGCGGCGAACCCGGGGACCGCGCGCATCTGCGGCTAGAATTGAAATTGCTTGCGGATTGCGGTATCGTCGGCGTTCCCAATGCCGGTAAGTCGACGCTGCTCTCCGTCGTCTCGTCCGCGCGGCCGAAGATTGCCGATTATCCCTTTACGACGCTGGAACCGCAACTTGGAGTGGTGCGCGTCTCGGACGAAGAGTCGTTTGTGATGGTAGACGTGCCGGGCCTCATCGAAGGCGCACACGAAGGCGCGGGCCTCGGCGATCTTTTTCTCAAGCACGTCGAGCGAACGCGCGTGCTGCTGCATTTGCTCGATGGAGCCAAACCGCTGGACGAGATTCTTGCGGACAAAGCGACTATCGACGGCGAGTTGGTCGCCTGGAATCCACGTCTGACCGAAAAACCGGCGCTCGTCGTGCTCAACAAACTCGATCTACCCAATGCGCGCGAGTGCTTGCCGGAGTTGCGCCGGCGCTTTGCGGATATTCGAGCGATCAGCGCCGCAACGCACGAGGGCGTGCGAGAGCTGGTTCTCGAGACGTGGCGCGCGATCGCGGCGGCGCCGTTACCCGAGATCGTCGCCCCGCAGGTGGTTAGAATCGAATTGCGTGAGCCCGATGCGTTTACGATCGAGCGGCACGGCGACGAGTTCGTCATTACCGGCGAGCGCGTCGAACGGCTTGCGGCGATGACGAACTTCGACTCCGACGAGGCAATGGCGCGCTTCGAGCGCACGCTGGGAAAGATGGGCGTCGAAAAGCGCCTGGCGGAGCTCGGTGCCGAGGCGGGGGATACCGTTCGTATCGGGCCGCACGAGTTTACGTACTCGTGAGATTAGGCATCTTCGGCGGAACGTTCGACCCGATTCACAACGCGCATCTCTTCGTCGCGGAATCGGCGCGGCTGCTGGAGCGCCTCGACCGCGTGCTGTTCGTCCCAACCGGCCCCACACACTATCGCGATAAGCCCCAGGCCGACCCGACGCATCGTTGCGCGATGATCTTGGGTGCCATTGCGGGGAACAGCGGGTTCTCGCTCGACGAGACCGATCTGCGCGAAGGCGCAACCGGCTACACCGCGGATCTCCTGCCGCAACTTCACGCGAAGTACCCGCAGGCCGATCTAACCTTCATCATCGGCGCGGATTCGCTCGTGAACGCAACGTGGATACGATTCGACGAGGTACTCGAGTCGCTGCAACGATTCGTCATCGCGCCGCGGCCCGGCGTGCGCGCCGACGCCTTGGCACGGGTTATCGCCGCCGTACCCGCGCCGCTGCGCGAGCGGGTCAGTACGTTGAATCTGCCGGAGATTCCGGAGTCGGCAACCTTGGTGCGGACGCTGATCTCGCAAGGCCGAAGCATCCGCTATCTCGTTCCGGAGCCCGTCTGGCAGTACATCGTCGCTGCGCGGCTGTATGGATTCGATTCCGATGGATAAACGGCGTTTCGCGATCATCGCGCTCACATGCGTTTCGCTCGGCGCATGCGCGACCACGCAAGCCCCCGACGACCCCGCCGTCTGCGCCGAGTATTCCGCCGGACGCTCCGGCGTCGAGGTCGTCGCTGCGGGAAGGATCACGCAGGTCTTCGGAATCCGCCCGGGGCGCACGAGTCCTCACGAAGGCTTTCTGGTCCGTTTGAACACGGGCTGCGCGCTCGTGGTACGCGTCGAGGTCAATACCGACTTCACAGGCGCGATTCCGCTGGCTTCGAACCAGCAAGTCGTGGCCAAAGGTGAATACGAGTACTATCCGCGCGGCGGCGTCATCCATTGGACGCATCACGACCCGCGAGGCCGCCACGAAAACGGATTCATCGAAGCGGGCGGCAGGATGTACTACTAACGCGTTGCCGTCACTGCAACCGCTCTCGCGAATCATCCTCGCTAGCCAGTCTCCGCGCCGGCTCGAGCTATTGCGCTCGCTCGGCCTCGCCGTCGACGTCGTAGCGAGCGGCTACGAGGAAGGCCCGGTTCCGGAACTTTCGCCGGCCGATCTAGCCTCGCATCACGCGCGGGAAAAGCTTGGTGCGGCGCTCGAGCGGCGCGGCGGTCTCGTCGAGGTCCCCATGCTCGCGGCCGACACGGTGGTCGATCTCGACGGTCGGGCGCTCGGGAAACCGCGCGACCTGGCGGAGGCCGCGGTGATGTTGAAATCGCTCTCGGGGCGCGAGCACGTGGTTCACACCGCGTTCGCACTGGTCGTGCCGGGTCGCGTGGAGCGCTTTGACGAGCGCGCCGCGACGCGCGTGCGCTTCTATGACTTGGAGCCCGGCGCCTTGGCCGAATATTTGGCCGACGGCGAACCGCTGGACAAGGCGGGCGCCTACGGGATACAGGGCCGCGCGGCATCGCTGGTGGAGGCGATCGACGGTGACTTCTATACGGTGATGGGCTTGCCGCTGGCCCGTCTCGTGCGCATGCTCCGGCGGTTGGGATTTACGCTGCCTCCCACGAAATAGCGTTCGGCCACGACCCGGCGTCGGAAGAGCGGAGCGAGCAATCTTCACGTATCGAGACGAACGAAAGCTTTTTGTACTCATCGGCATCATCATCGGTGCGGCGCTGCTTGCGCTGTTGCAGATCGGCGCGCAACGAGCGGGCACGGTCAGTCCGATCGCGACGTTTGCGAGCTCGTTCTTGTCCGTTGCGGAGAATGGCGTCTCCGTCGCAATCGGCGCAGTTCGCACGCTGGATGCGACCATCGTTGCGCTGCCGGCGCTGGAACACGAGAATGAGCGACTTCGCGCGCGCAACCAACGGCTCGTCGAGGAAAACGCGCGCGTGCACGAATTGGCTTCCGCGTATGCCGCGCAAGGCGCCGTACAACCCGTCGTGCAGCTCTACCGCGGCATCGAAGCGCGCGTCATTGGATTTCCGCCCGAGAACGAATCGCGCGCAGTTACTATAGATAAGGGTTCGGGCGCCGGAGTTCGCGCCGAGGACGGAGTTGTCGCGGCGGACGGCGCCGTTGGTCGCGTTGTGGCGGTAACACCGTTTTCGAGCACCGTCGTTCTCATTACCGACTACACCAGCCGTATTCCGGCGGTCGTGCGGCGCGGACGATGGTGGGGGATCGCACGCGGAAATCTTACGAGCGTCGTGGTGGATTACATCGAGCAAGATGCGCCGCTGCGCGTCGGCGACGTCGTAGTGACCGGCGAAGGACGCTCGTTCCACTCGGGCGTCCCCATCGGCACGATCGCTGCGGTCGAGCACAGCGGCTCGGCCCTCTATCAGACCGCAGTCCTGCGGACTTGCGTCGATCTCGGCGCGCTCGATCGCGTTGTCGTCGTTTCGAAGTAAACCGCACGTCGCTCCCTTCGTCGGCCCGCCGTGGTACGCGGCAGCCGCGTGGCTTCTCGTTGCGCTCGTCCTGCAGGCAACGATGGTGCACGCCTTGGCGATCCGCACCGTCGAGCCGAGTTTCGTCCTAGCGGTCGTCATCTGGTACGCGATCCGAGTCGACGCGCGGCGCGCCGCCGTCTACGGCCTCGTTGCCGGGCTCTGCGAGGATGCGCTCTCCGCCGGGACGGGCGCAGCCTGGATGATCTCGACCGGTGCCGGCGCCGTCGTTGCCAGCATGTTGTCGCGCGGCTTCTTCTCCGATTCCGTCCCGCTTGGCGGCGCAATCACGGTGGTCGTGACGCTGCTGCGCGCGCTGCTTTTCTGGATCGTCATGGCGCTCTGCGGGTATCCAGCAGGTCTGGGAACGATGCACCTGCACGAGGCGATCTTTGAGGCCTTTCTCAACGCGGCGATCGTCGTCGTCGCGGTACTCGTCGTTCGCCGTTTCGACGCTACGCCCCGATGACGCAATGGCGTGGCGCTCGAAAAGCGGCGTGGACGCGCCCCACGTGGCGGCTCGTCGCCTTCGTTGCGACCCTGGCGCTTTCGCTCGTTGCGCTCGTGGCGCGTTTGATTCAGGTACAGCTGCTCGATGGCGATTGGTATCGCGCGCAGGCGCTGGCAAATCAGATCCGTCTCATTCCGGTGGCGGCGCCGCGCGGCTTAATCGCCGATCGTCACGGAATCGTCATGGCGCGGAGCCGGCCGTCTTTCGTGGTGGCGCTGATTCCGACTCAGGTAAGCGACGTTCGCGCAGAGTTGTCGTCGCTGGCTGCCATAACCGACGTGAGCGAAGCCGCACTCTGGGGCCGCCTGCTCCATCACCGCGGCGTCGATTATTCGGATTTCGCGCAGGTCGCCGCGAACGAGCCCTACGGCCCGATCGTGCTCGCCACCGATCTTCCCGTTCCGACGGTGGCGCGTCTCTCCGAGGTTCTCACCGATCTTCCGGGGGTGGACCTCGAGGTGCAGCCGATTCGCGATTACCCGCAAGGGCCGCTCGGGTCGCATCTGGTGGGCTACGTCGGCGCGATAACGCAGGACGAGTTCGAGCGCCTAAAGGGTGAGGGCTACTCTCCAAACGACGTGATCGGTAAGGACGGACTCGAGTTCGCGTACGATAGATATCTGCGCGGCATACCCGGCGGTGAGCGCGTCGTGGTCGACGCGACCGGCGCCGTGGTGTCCAACGTCAAGCTTCGATCGAAACCAGCCGTGCCGGGCGATACACTGCTCACGCAGATCGACTGGCGACTCCAACGCATCGTCGAAAGCGCACTCGCCGACGGCTTACGACGCTTTCGCGGCCGCGGCGTGACCGGCGCGGTAGTGGCTGAGGATCCCTGGACCGGCGGCATCCTCGCGCTCGCGAGTTATCCGAACTACAATCCGAACGATTTTGCGGCGGACCGCTGGAAGCGCGTGAGCTTCGATCTGACCAATCCGTCGCAACCGCTCTTCGACCGCGCGATCGCCGCGGCTACGCCGACCGGTTCGACCTTTAAGATGGTCACCGGCTCGGCCGCGCTCACCGAAGGCGTCGTGAAGGTCGACCAGGTCATCGACGACACGGGTGGCTGGAACTGCGGCGGTTACTACGCGCGCGACATCGCCGCCGGAGGCCTCGGAGACACGACCTTCGTTCCGGCGCTTGCGGCCTCGAGTGACGGTTACTTCTTTCGCCTCGCGTGGTGGCTGGGTAACGAGCGTTTGCGGAGGTACGCGCTGGCCTTCGGGCTCGACGCGAAGTCGGGGATCGATCTGCCCGGCGAGAACGAGGGAAACTGGCCGACGAACGCTTGGGAGATGCGCGCCTTCGGTGTACCGATGGAGCCGAGCGACGCGTGTTTCTTAGGCATTGGGCAGGGCGCGATGCAAGCCACGCCGTTGCAAATGGCTAACGTGGCTTCGACGGTCATCAACGGCGGAACGCTCTTTCGGCCGCAGATCATGCGCGAGATTCGCGACCCAAACGGCGGACTCGTCGCGCGTTTCGCTCCCAGAGTCATTCGGCAGGTTCCCGTTACCGCGTCGGCCCTCGCTGCGGTGCGCGCGGGCATGGCGCGCGTGACCCAGCCCGGCGGGACCGCCTACGGACTAGGAATCGATGGTTTGCCGTACTCGGGAAAGACTGGAACCGTCGAGACCGCTCGCGGCAACGGTCCTAACACGACGTGGTTCGTGGCCTGGGCGCCGACCGATCGTCCCCACCTTGCGTTAGCCGTTTTCGTGGATCGCAGTGGAGGCTACGGCGCCACCGTTGCCGCGCCGATCGCTCGTCAGATTCTCGTCGAGTACTTCAACAAGAAGCCGTAGCCGGCACGATCACGCGAGCAGCTCCAAACTCCGAGCGATTCGTTCGGCGCGCCCGCCGCGTTGCGCGAAGAAGCGTTGCAGGGTTGCCGTGCCTCCGAAGCTAGCCAGGGCGTGAGCCGCCGCTAAGGCGACGGCTTCACAGGGATCGTCGAGCGCACGTTCGAGCAGGCGCGTCGACGAAGGATCCTCCAGCGCGGCGATTGCGAAAACGAAGTCGCAGCGTTCGGCCTCCGAGAGACCGTCGAATCGCTCGCTCAACTCATCGGGCTCTTTTTTTGTGCGGTTTCGGAGGCGGGCGTATACAAGTGCCGCGACGATTCCGAGCACGGCGGCGAGAATGCTTACGGCGAGGATCACGCTGCGGCCTCGGCGTTATGCGCCATTACGCCATCGCGTGCAGTGAAGCGGCCATTGCATCGAGCGCGGCGTCCAGCGAGGGATCCTGCCTGTGCTGCAGTGCGTCGATGAACTCGTTCGAGTCGGAATCGTCGAAGCGATCGAGCGTCTTGACAAGCAGTGCGCGGTAGCTCGCGTAAGCGGGCGTTTCATCGGGGAGAAGACGCGCGAGTGCAGCCCACGGCGCAGCAGCCGCCAGTGGCGCGCCGGAAAGGCGTTCGCCGAGGTCGCGCAGCTCGCTGGGATCGAACCCGCCCCGCAGCACGATCGAAGCAGTCGGCGATTCGGCGGGTATGCCGCGCGCCGCCCCCGCTTCGCGTACGAGAAGTTCGATCGTCGATCGCAGCGACGGCGTTTCGACGTCACGTTGTGCGAGAACGTAGTGCGGTAGGCGAAGTTTGATGAAGAGGCGATCCAGCTCCTCACGGAGCAGTTCGCGCGTAGCCGTCAGGGCGCCGGCCCGAGCGTCACCTATCCCTTCGGGAAGAAATGCCCGCAGCGCAAACAAATGGGTGATCAAGCCGCCAAAGCGCGCCTCGCGCAGGAAGCGAACCGTGCGCCCGAGACGCTCCGGAGTAAACGACGCGATCGTCCCCGTCGTAGCGGGTCCGGTCGTTTCGAGGAAGGTCGCCTCGCTATGCTCGACGGCGTCGTCTTGCGGTGCGGCGGAAAGGCGAGCCAGCGGCGGATAACCGTTGCCGTCGCCGATCGGCGTCGCCGGCGGAAGTTGCAGAAAGCGCTCTTCCGAGAGCTGATACGGCTGTCCGGCTAGCGCCGGTCCTAGCATTCCATCGAGGCCGAACGGCAGTCCCGGAATGGCGTTGGCGAAGATTGGTGCGGCGCGTACTTTGAGTTCTGCAGAGACGATCTCATCGTCGCGACCGCCGTCGTAGCGGACGTGCGCGACGTGCACGATCGACGCACCCGCGGGCGACGCATTGTGCACGACGCTGCGCCAACGAATCGTCGCCTCGACCCCCGGATCGACCTCGTTGAGCACGATGCCGCGCGCGCCGGCAAATGGCGGCAACGCCCCTAAGTCGCGTACCGGTACGTCGTTGACCGTCGTTGAGTTGGGAACGTAGATGAGCGATTCGGGTGCTCCAATTTCGATCTGCGCAATGCGCGCCGTGCCGTCCCCGGAGTTACGAAGATGCAAGACCCACTCGACGGTCTCGCCGAGATCTGCCGTATCGGCGGGCTCGCTGTGGAAGCTGCCGGTCGAAAAATCCGGTTCGGCGCTCGTAGCGATCGTCAAGCGCTGCAGCGGTAACGGCAGCATTCCGTCGGCCGTCAGTACGCCGTCGATCGTAACCGGCCAATCTTTGGCAAGCCCGCGCAGCAGCCGTAGACCAAGTCGCGCTCGAGCGTGCGCCGACGGCGCGAGCTCCCCGAACAAAAGCGACGACCGCTCTCTCGTCGCTCCCTCAACGCTCTCGAGACGCGCTTCAGGCGAGATGTAGCAGCGCAAAACGACGTTGTGAGCCGTATCCGTGCCGAGATTCGTGACGACGACATCGACTTCGGCGAGTTGATTAGGACGCAGAACCGACTGGCCGGCGAGCTCGAGCCGCGACGTCTCGAGGTCGAAGGCGGGATGAGAGTCGACCCGCCAGTTCGCATCGGAAAAGTGAGTTTCGCCAAACTCGCGCGTGTGCAGGCTCGCACCGATCCGCAGCTCGCTCGCGTTCGGACACGGTGACGGAACCCGTGCGCGAATCGTGAGACGCCGCGTGGCATACGCCTCGAGCGTGCCGAGTTCGACCGCATCGGGCTGCGCAGCTCCGGATCGCCCGTCGAGCGCGAGCCGGCGGCCATTTTCGAAAACGCTAACGTCATCGAGGGCCGGCTCCACCTGCAGATGCAGCACCCCGTCGTGCGCATCGGCGCTGCCGTCGTTCTCCAACAGGATCTCGGCCTCGAGCGTCCCGCCGGGAGCGGCGATGGCACTTCCCGTTCGCTTCAGGGCGTTTCGACGAGCCGGGAATGCGGGCTCGGAATGCACCTCGAGGCTGCATTCGAGCCGTCGCGAGGCATCGGGCGACGAGGGCTCCCAATCGAGCAGCGCGCCGGCGCTTACGATGCTCTTGTCCGGGAGCGGCGACGTTAGCACGGCGTCGGCGCAGAGCGTTACCGACTCTCCAGCCTCGATGGAGCCGAGCTGGAATCGCAGCGGATCCTTACGCCGTTGGGGAGCGGGGCGCCCCTCGACGGTCGATGCTCCGCGAACGAAGAGCAGCGAGTCGGGAAACTCGAGATTCGCCGTTACCCGTTGCGCGTCGGCCGTTCCGGCGTTGAGCGCGGTCAGCGTAAAGCGCACACGCTGGCCGGGGCGAGCGTCGTTAGCCGGGTCGACCGCAAAAGTCGTTTGATCGTCGTTGAAATCGGGCGACGACACGATCGTCAACGATGCGGGCTCGAGTGCGAACGCGGGCGTCTCTTGCGAGGCTACCTCGGCTCGCGCCACGACCTGAGAGCCGCCGGGCAGCGGAGAGTCGATGACCAGACGATAGACGAGCGTTGCCGATGCGCGGGCCGGCAGCGACCGCACCACGACCGGCGCGTACAGGCGGTCAAAAGGCGCTCCCAACTCGCGCTCGATCTCCCGGCCGTTGAGGCG
>JBAPZS010000465.1:0-3165 GCA_049285355.1 Candidatus Cybelea sp.
GGTTACGAACGAGTTGCTCGGTGCTCGGCGTTCGAATCTGCAGCTCGGCGATCATGCGCGTGGTTGCACCACGCTCCCGGGCGACGTCGACGAGCAGATCGCGATCGACGAACTCCGCCAGGTGTGCGAGCGACACGTTTTCCCGAACGTTCATGCCGAGCACCAGGCCCTGCGCCTTGCGATCCTCGGTAATGAAGGCGACGCCGGCGGCAATGGCGCCGGCGACATCGCCGGCTTTCAAGCGATCGTCGTCGATGTGGATTTCGCCGCGGTTGGGGAGGTCTGCGCCGGCAATCGCGCGGAGGATCTCCGTTCGCCCGGCCCCGATCAGCCCCGCCAGCCCGACGATCTCGCCGGCTCGCACCTCAAAGCTCACGTCCGCAAAGACCGGCTTGCGGGCGAGATCGCGCACCGCGAGCCGAAACGGCGCGTCCGTCGCAGTCACCGGCAGCTGCGGAAAGTGCGCATCGAGTCGGCGCCCCACCATCGCCGCGATGATCTCCTCGATCGGAAACTCTCTTGCGGGGCGCGATTCGACGATACTTCCATCGCGCATTACCGCGACACGATCGGCGATTCGCGTCAGCTCGTCCATCCGATGCGAGATGTAGATTATGCCGACCCCCGTACTTCGCAGCCGGGCGATAACGGCAAATAGGCCTTCGATCTCTCGATCGGCCAGCGCGGCCGTCGGCTCGTCCATCACGACGATCCGCGCCGATCTCGCGAGCACTTTGGCGATCTCGACGAGTTGCTGCTGTCCCACCGAAAGCTCGGCGACGGGAACGTCGAGCGGCACCCGCAGGCCCAACTCGTCGAAGACCTGCGCCGCACGCCGGTACGAGGCTCCGGCATCGATCAAGCCGGCGCGCGTCGGCTCGGAGCCCAGCGTGAGGTTCGCAATCGCGGTCAGTTGCGGCACGAGCGTAAACTCTTGGTAGATCATGCCGATGCCGAGGTGTTGCGCCTGCTGCGGCGAGTCGATTCGTACGGGCGTTCCGTCGATGAGAATTTGACCGGCGTCGGCTCGAATCGCGCCCGCCAAAATCTTCATCAACGTCGATTTACCGGCACCGTTTTCACCGGCCAGAACGAGCACCTCGCCGGCATCGAGCGTTAGCGAGACGTCCGAAAGCGCGCGAACGCCCGGAAAGCTCTTCGCGATGCCGCGCATCTCGAGCAGCGGGAGCGGCACTTTAAGGAACCTCTGACTAATCCGCTGCACCGATCGCAGCGAGCATTTTCGCCGCAGCTCGAGGCGCGGCCGAGGGAGCATAGTCAAACGCTCTGTGACCGAGGGCGCAACAAAGAGATGCGGCGAAAATACCGCTGCCCGAAGGGTTTGGCCGCAAAGCCGCCATCTGCGTTGTCGAAAGCTCGGTTACATACTGCGTTGAGTATGCTCCCTCACTTTCTCCTCGCATCTTGCGGCTTTGCGGTCCAAACGATCGGTACATGGGGTTAGTCAGAGGTTCCTCCAGACTTCGTAAAGGTCCCGACGGGAATCTTCACCACCGCCGGCGTCTTCTTTCCCGCAAAGTAATCGTGGATCACGTCGACGGTCGTCGAACCGATTCGCACCGGATACTGAATCGCATCGCCGTACATTTCGCCGGCGGCGATCGCGCGGCGCGCTTCGGGCGTTGCATCGTACCCGACGATTGCAATCTTTCCGACTTGGCCCGAAGCGCGAACGGCGGTCAGCGCGCCGAGCGCCGAGTCGTCGTTGACGCCGAAGATGCCTTTGAGGTCGCGATGCGCTTGCAGGATGTCGCCGGTATCGCTGCTCGCCTTGTCGCGCGTTCCGCCCGAATCCACGTCGGCAACGATCGTGACGCCGGGACAAAGCTGTGCGACCGCCGCTTTAAAGCCCTTGACGCGATCCTGAACGCTCGTCACTTCGGGTTCGTCTACGATCGCAATCGCGCCATGGCTCCCAACTCCCTGACAGATGAGCTTGCCGGCCGCAAAGCCGCCCTGCACGTTATCGCTGGCAACGTGGGAAACGACCTTACCTTGATTGCTCGTACTGGCGATGTCGGCGGTGAAGACCGGAATGTTTGCGGAGTTTGCTTCGGCGATCGCGCTGCCGATCGCCGCGGAATCGTAAGGCGTCAGAACGATGGCATCGACGCGTTTTGAGATGAAGTCTTCGACCTGGCTCTGCTGCCGGGCATTGTCGCGGCTGGCGTCGACGACCACCAAGGTGTATCCATACTTGGCGGCCTGGGAGCGCATCCCGGACTCCATGTCTTGATAGAACTGCGCTTCCCGGTTCTGGATCGAAACGCCGATCGTCTTGTGCCCCGAGGCGGCCGAGCCGGGTGCCGGCGAGCCGGCCGTCTGCGACGTTCCGTGGGAACAGGCGCTTATTAAAGCAAGCGCGGCAAGCGTTGCCGCAACCCGACCGAGCGCTTCTTTCAAAACATCTCTCCTTCGTTCTCAGGTTCGATACTGTCCACAACCTGTGACATTGATCTTGTGCAATCTGTGGAGAACGCGGCATAGCCCGCCTGCTCTTAAGGACAGCTTAGCCTTTCTGCCCGCCGGCGGCGCCGGCGGCATCTAGCGCCTGCCAAGGATCGGGCAGCACCGTTCGCGTGAACGCGCGCGGCGACGTACCGTGCGGATTGCGTTTGAGCCATGCCCCGGCACGCATAGCCAGGTACTCGAAATCATGGTACTGTGCTTGCCCGCGATAGCGCCGCATGATCGCAATCGCGGGAGATAGGTGCTTCCAGCAGTGAACAATTAAGCGAGCAAAAAGATCCATAAACGCTTCTTCTGAAACGAGATCGCGTTTGAGAAGCGTACCCATCTCGTTGAGCCAGTTGCAGGCCGTCATCTCGGGATGAGCGACCGGATCGACGAATCCGAGGTGCTCGAGCTCGCGGCGATACTCCTGATCCTCCAGCCGCTCCGGCAGATGCTCCTGGACGTAGGTTAGCGCCGCCTGAAGCTCGGGGGCATGAAAGTCGCGCTCCAGCGACAGCAGCGCCTGCAGCTGATTCCCGGCCTGGACGTGGCGCAGCTGGACCAGCGCCGCAATGACGCTGCCGCCGATGACGAGCAGCGTTCCGAGCTGGGCCGCGGCCGCAACGGCCTCGGCCCAGTCCCCCATCGTCTGCGCGTCCACGGCTGGCGCATTCTTGGCGACCTCCCGCT
>JBAPZS010000466.1:0-2171 GCA_049285355.1 Candidatus Cybelea sp.
GGCGGGAGCATCCGTGTGACCTCCCTGAAATCCTGATTGACGGCTCTTGGGCCGTCGAAGATGTAGCCATGAAGGTCGGTGGTATCCACCGGCACCGGTACACCCTGACGACATTCGAGCCGCACGAGCAGTCGCGCCTCGCCGTCGGGCCCGTCCGCGCGGCCGAACTGAAACGAGTTCACAGTGCCGCCGCAACGTTCGTTGACGACGGCTTCGAGATCTGCCGGTGAGACCTTCGCCCCATAGAATGGAACGGTCATGTCGCTGCGGCCGAAGAGATAGAGAATCGGAAAATGGCTCGCCCGATGCGGTTTAACGGCCGCGTGTCCAGGATATTCCGCGAGCACCGTCTGAAGTTGGTTGTACGTGACGGTTCCACCGGAATCGTGCAGGTTGTAGCGCACCTTAGGCGCCGCGGTACCGAGCCGCGTGATCGTGAAGAGGAGCCCTCCATCATCGGTGGACTCGATGTAATGGTCGATCGGATTGTACTGAAAGATCATCGGTGGCGTGTCTCGCCCGAAAAGGCGCAGGCACAAGCTCCGGTCTTGCATGCACGCCATCCTCAACGCGATCGTCAGCTCGGTTTCGGTGCCGAGATTGATTTCCAGGTCGGAAGCGCCGTAGGACGATAGCACCGTCTTAAACGATTCCATCAAGTGCGCGCGCAGCGCCTCGGATATTCCCTCGCCTCCCACGATGGCGTGCAGGTCGTAGCTCGCGAGCGGCACATCGGTGTTGTCGACGAACTGCTTGATGAACGGGGGATAGCCAAAGATCAGATATCGATACTTCGGACCAAAGAGGCGCAACGTGTTCTCAAGTTTCTCTCTGTCGGGCCCGATTGATTTGAGAATGCCGACGTTCGAGAGCGACATCGAGACGTTCATACCCGTTGCCCACGGGCCGAGCGCAAAGCAATTGATGATAAAATAGCTTGCGTCGCCAAACATCAGCCCATAGTTCAATTGAAGATCGCGAGTGGCACGCGCGCGTTCTTCCGGACCGCGCACCCAGTTGTTCGGCACGCCGCTCGAGCCGGACGATTCGTCGATCACGGAACCAACCGGAGGGATGCGGCCGCCGTAACAGCGCTCCTCAACCGAATAGGCCTTCACGTAGTTCGCCTTGTCGGTAACCGGAACGTCCTCCAGAACCCGGACGCGAACTCCTTGCTCCGCGAGGAACGCGCGATACGCCGGCGCGTGACGGCGCGCCTTCTCGTAGACTCCGCGCGCTTTGATGCGCCCGAGATACGTCAGCAAAGGTTGAACTGCTCCGGTATTCATCAACGCATACAGCGGCGGGCTCCAGTTGATGAATCGGCGGAGCTGGTCGAGCACCGCCGTTAGTGGCAGCGCTGCCTTCTCGATCACCGCAGAAAGTCGGCGACCGGCCGGCGCAGGCTTCTCGGCACGTTGCGAGCGTAGCCCAGCTTGAAGACGAGCCATACGTTCATGGCCCCCGTTATGGATTCGATTTGCTTCGCCGCTGCGCCGTTGGTGACCAGATTTCCAAGCGGATGCAGCGACAATCCCTCCGCAGTCACCGACAGCCAGAAGCGCATCAGCGCGTGTCCCGATTTCAACGCCGCCATCGGCTCCCAGAAGTCGCCGCTCAACCACCCGATGCACGGCGTCGCAAACGCACGCCGGTAGTGCGACGCCGCGCCAGCGCTCAAGCCCGGTACGCGCAGCAGCCCCGGCGCGTTCTTGGCGATCGAAAGCTCGAGCGAGCTCATGCTCATGCAACGACTCGACAGCCCATCTCGATGCACCCGTTCCTGTCGCTCCCCGCATCGGAACCACGGCGCGATCTCGTCATGGTAGTTCGCGTCGTTGAGGTCATGGAATATCGTGGCGATGTTGACGTCCGCGATCGCGCGGATTGCCGCCCGGTTTGCCGTCGATCCGAAGATCGTTTCTTGCGCGGCTGCGACCTCGGCGAGCCGCCGCAATGGTTCCTGTGGAACCGGTGTGGCTTCGTATGCCATCCGCGCGGTCGCTCGTCGAATGACGAGCTCTACGTCAAACTCCGATTTCACGTTCGATTCGTCATTGAGGCGCATCTTCGCGATCGGGAGGAGTTCATCGGCTACGCGGATGCGCTTGGGAATCTCCGGCAGGTCCTCGATGACAATGTAGGTGAGTTTTTTGTTCTGGTGCGCCGCG
>JBAPZS010000467.1:0-6530 GCA_049285355.1 Candidatus Cybelea sp.
TTGGGCGGATTGGCGTAGAACTCGGTCGCTCCCGTCATCGCGCGCGAGAGAAAGAGGCTCGGCCCGATATCCGCATCGCGTAACCGGCGTATCAGACGGAATGCCGACTGGAGAAACCGCTCGGGAGAGCGCAATCCGGGAACCTCCGGATCGAGCTGCGCCCGGCCGAGCTCCTCCCACTCCATCTCGAAGAGCGGCGTGCACGCTTGGGTGAAGAGCTGCTCCGCTTCGACGTCGTCGATCAAGTTTATTTCACGCCCGCGCTCGCGCAGCAGCCCGACCGCAAACTCGTCGAGCGCCTCATGCGAGCCGAAGAAGAGCGGCTCGGCATCCTGGTGCAGCCCGCGCGCGCGCCGCATCCGCTCCCCAAGCGCGGTGCTTTTCCCGCTGCCGGCCTCGCCGAGTATTGCAACGCACCGATCGAACGCCGCCTCAGCTGCGGTACGCTGCTCGGACGTGAGTTCGAGGGCGATCAACTTCCGAAACGCTGCGCTTCCGGCGGCGGCTTGTACTCGCACGCCGTCGCATAGGCGCAGAACGTACAGACCGAGGCGTTCTTTGTCTCCTCGAAGCGCAGAATCTCCCCCGACGCCAGCTGTCCGCTGCGCTCGATCATCGCCGCGCGCGAGCGCTCCAGTTCGTCCAGCCCGATCGTGCCGCGCGCGTCGCCCTTCTCGCGCGGCGCGCCAACCCGCGGCGCGACGTCGAGCACGATCGGCCGCGCGTCGAGCAGCGCATCTTTCAGCGGAATCAAGACGAGCTTGGTTACGCGATCGCCGGCCACCGTGCGCGCCCAATAGTAGAAAGGAAGCTGAAAATCGGTAAAGCGGCGCACCTTCTCGCAATACTCTGCGGCGCTCGTTGCGATGCTCCCCGTCTTGTAGTCGACAACGCCGATATCGCCGGTCCGCTCGTCGCGGTCCATCCGGTCGATGAATCCGATGAAGGTGCGCCCGTCCAGCTCGATCTCGGCCGGCACCTCGCGCCCCAACACCTCGAACGGTGCCTCGCGCTCCTGCACCAGCAGCCAGTCGATGTAGCGCTGCGCGGTCCGCTGTGCCCGCCGTACCTGCAGCTCGAACTCGACGCGCGTCTCGAAGCCGTTGCGGTTGCGCTCGAAGGCCCACGTGATGCACTCGCGCATGCGGCCGCGCATCTTGGCCAGTTCGTTGTTGCGTGGGCGCGGAAACTCGCCGTGAAAATCCTCTAACGCGAGGTGAAATGCGGTGCCGTACGCCGAGGCCGACGATCCT
Source organism: Candidatus Cybelea sp. (assembly GCA_049285355.1). Taxonomy (GTDB): domain Bacteria; phylum Vulcanimicrobiota; class Vulcanimicrobiia; order Vulcanimicrobiales; family Vulcanimicrobiaceae; genus Cybelea. Next base: position 1,254 of record JBAPZS010000467.1, read on the forward strand.
GGATCCTCAATCGCCGCGCACGCGTAACGATAGAACCATCTCCGCGCGCATTCGGAGTACGTGTTGAGCGCCGACGCGCTGAAATGCTTCTGCCACCCCGGCACGCCGGTCGCCCGCTCCGGCTCCTGCGCCTCCGCAAGCTCGACCTCGTCTTTGTCATCCTGAGCGCTTCGACTCCGCTCAGCACAGGCTACGTCGAAGCCCGACAAGGGCGCAAATGCATCATCGATCGCTTCGCGCAGCGCCTCGTTCGAAAGATCGAGAGGTAACGCGCGAATCGCACGCGCCCCGCGGGCGAAGCGAAGGAGGGAATCGCGCTCGGACGATGGGAGCGCGAGACGACTCGCATCGATCGCGTCCAGGAGATTGCCGGTGCGTGCCGCGAGCGTGGCGTAGGCGGCGCCGGCGTCGTGCGGCACTCCCGAACGCGGTGCGCGAATCATCCGAAGGAGGGCAACCTCTTCGCCGGTCCGATGCCAGGTCAAGGCATCGTCGATGAACACCATCCCCAAGTTACAGCTTCCACCAGGCGCCCCTGCACGTGACGTGTAACCGCTCCCCGATGCGGCGGATCATCGTTGGCATCACCGGGGCGAGCGGCAGTCTTTATGGTTACATCGTGCTGCAAGCACTGCGCTCGATCGGCGGCATCGAGACGCATCTCGTGCTAACGTCGGCTGCGCGACGGACGATCGAACTCGAAACCGAGATGACCGGTGAAGACTTTGAGAGCCTCGCCGACGTCGCCCATCGCGACGACGACCTCGCGGCCGCAATCTCCAGCGGTTCGTTCGTTACCGACGGCATGCTCGTGATTCCGTGCTCGATGAAGAGCGCGAGCGCGATCGCGTATTCGATGAATGCAAACCTGCTCGTGCGCGCCGCCGACGTCTGCTTAAAGGAGAAGCGCCGCCTCGTGCTGGTGATTCGCGAGACGCCGCTGCATCTCGGTCATCTGCGCACCCTCGCGCAGCTCGCGGAGATCGGTGCCGTGATCCTGCCGCCGATTCCGGCGATGTACGCCAACCCGCAGAGCGTGGACGAGATCATCGCCCACACGGTCGGCAAGGCGCTCGACCAGTTCGGCATCGCCAACGAGCTCTTCAAACGCTGGCGTTCCCCGAGCTAACGAGCCGGCGCGCCAGCGCCACGTCGCTGACGCGATCTACGTTCACCGCCATATCCGGATAAGACGAGACGAGCGCGCGCACGCGAGCGCCGAGAATCTTGCTCGCCCGCGCCTCCGCCTGCGCGATCGAGAGCTGCCGCGCCGCGAAAAGCGCCAGCATATCCCAGCCGAAAAGCGACGCCAGCCGGAACGGATGTTTACGTGCCGCGCCCAAGCGCTCGATGAAGCGCTCGAGCAGCGGCAGGGCGCGCGGCTTGATCGCCACCATGCCGCCACCGCAAAACGTGCCGTCGCGCATGCGTGCCCACGTGTGCGGCACGTCGGGATAGCGTGCCAAGTGCGCGTTCTTCTCGACGCAGCCGTAGACGACGTCGGCCCTGAGCTCCGTAATGCGCTCGACGAAATCGGCGGCCGCTTCGGACGAGAGTACCGGCAGATCCGACGCCGCGACGAGCACCTCTTCATCGGGCGCAAATCCGCCGAGCCCGTTGCGCAGGCTGTCGCGCATGCGCACGCCGTCGGGCCGAAAGTCGTCGGCGATTTGGAGATCGGGGTGTGGCCATTCGCTGGGCGGCGCAACGACGACGATGCGTTCGATCGCCGAAGCACCGCGCAACGCACGCAGCACGCGCCCAACCAGCGTCGTCCCGCCGATTTCGACGAAGGCCTTGTTCGGAGCCCCTGGCTGCAACCGCGCCACCTCATCGAGCGGCCCCCCCGCCAACACCACGGCATTCATTCGCGCCACTCGGGCGTCTCTGCAAAGCGGGTAACGAAGATTTCAAACGTTCCGGGTAACTTCAGCCGCTCGACGACCGCCTCGATCTCCGCGAAATCCGGTGCCAACGTAAAGACGCACGAACCCGAGCCCGCCAAGAGCACGCGACCGGCACCGGCCGCCAGCAACGCCTTAACCGCCGCCGCAACCTCCGGAGTGCGCGAAACGGTAGCGTCGTAAAAATCATTCTGCATCAGCACCTGCACGCGTTCGAACTCCGCGCGCTGCAGCGCCTCAAGCAGCTCGATCGAAACGCTGCCGCTGCGAGCGCGTGACGGCCGCTCGACGCGATCCAGCTCGCGATATGCCTCCGTCGTCGAAACCGCAGCCGGCGGCTTGACGATCAGCACGTGCCACGGCGGAATCGCGCCCGCCGGCGTTACGCGTTCGCCGGTCCCCTCGACGAGCGCCGCGGTCCCCGCAAGGAAGAACGGAACGTCGGAGCCTATCGCGCGCGCCACCGCCATCCAATCGTGCCGCGGCGCCGGTCCAAACGCGCCGGCCATCGCGGCCCGCAAGACCGCGGCCGCGTCGCTCGACCCGCCGCCGAGGCCTGCCTGCACCGGAATCCGCTTACTCAGCCGCATCCGAACCGAGGGTAACTCGGTACCGAACGCGGCGCGCAACGCGGCAAGCGCGAGATTGCCCTCACCCGCGAGCTCCTTGCGGTCGCACTCGAACGCGAACGCGGCACTCGGCTGAATCGTCAACTCGTCGGCCAACTCGAGCGGTACGATCACACTGCGAATGCCATGATAGCCGTCGCTGCGCCGGGCGAGCACTTCGAGCGTGAGGTTGATTTTCGCCGGCGCTCGCACCCTTTTCGGTTAGGCGCCGCGCGAGAAGGCGCCTTTGCGCCCCAAGCCAATACGGTGAGGGAACCTCTGATGGGATCGAGTTACGACGCTCAACGCAACGAGTTCTGCGCTTACGTCCTAAATGAGTCCGAGACTCCCTACGGACTCTTACTCGGCAATCTCAAGACCTTCGCGCAGTCTACTGCCAAGGGCGGCGTGCGCGGACTCTGGGATGCCGACACCGATCAGATCATCTTCGGCACGCACCAGGTCGCCTATCGCCTCTCCGATCGCACCTGGTTTCCGCATCAAATCTCGCGCGATCTCACCTTTCTCCCCTACGCGCAGATCTCCGAGTTCACGCTCGACCATCGCATTCACGTTACCGAAGCCTTCTACGTGCCGCACGGAAAGGCGTTCGATCGAGCGGTCTCCTTCGTCGTGGACGTCACGCTCTACAATCCCGGCGCGACGGAGCTGGAAGTCTCGCTCTACCCGTGGGCGATGCTGGTGGGCCAGCGCTTCTACGGCGAGCCCGAGCACCAAGTCCGCGCCTGGAGCGACGGACGCTACATCGGCTCGCGCAACGTCGAGACGGGCGGCGAGCGCTGGTGGGGCGGCTCACGCCCGCCGGTCGCCGTCGAGCTCGCGCTCCGCGAGCAAGTCTTGCTCGAAGCGATGCGCCGTGCGACCTTTGCGAGCTCATCGTACACGGTCGGGGACGTTACGCCCCAGCAGGCGGAGCTCGTCAGCCGGCGCATCTTCGGCGCCTTCGAGTACCGCATCGCCGTGGCGCCCGGCAAGCGTGAATCGCTGCGTCTCGCCGTCGTCTACGATAAGGATGGAACCGAAGGCAGTCGCCCCGTGCTCGAAGCGCTCCTCGCCGATGAACAGGCGCTGCACGACACGCAAGGCTACTTCAACGATCGTCTAGCCGACGCGCGCTTCCTCACGCCCTCGCCCGAGATCAGCCGCGGCGCGGTGTGGGCGAAAGCCAACATGCTGCGCATCGTCAAGGAGTATCCTAACGGGTGGGGTGCCACGAACTCGCCGCCCTCCGACATCCTCGTCTCGCGCGACACCTCGTGGTTCGTTCACGGCTTCGACTACTTCTGGCCGGAGTTCAGCCGCAACGCGCTCGAGGTTTTCAACAAAGCCGCCGAAGACAGTGGGTTAATGATCGAGTACGTGCGCGGCGTCAGCGGATACAAAACCGACTACGATCTCAATATCAACGACGACACGCCGCTGCACGTGATTGCGATGCTCCATCACTACAACGCGACGCTCGACGACGAGTGGGTGCGCGCGCATATTGCGCTGGTGATCCGGCTTACCGACTACCTCCTCAATCAGCGCGACGACCACGGGCTCATCAGCTGTCGAGCCAAGGGCGTGGATCTGCACGGCATCTCGTCATGGCGCAACATCATCCCGTACTACACGCTCGACGGCGCGGTGACCGAGATCAATGCCGAGGCGGTCTATGCGCTCGAGGCCGCTGCGATGCTCTGCGCCGTCGTCGGCGACAACGATCACTGGGCGCAGTACAGCGGAGAAGCGCGGCGCATGCGCGCGGCGATGATGGATTATCTCTTCAACGACGATACCGGCGCCTTCGTCTTGAACTACGATCAGGACGGCAACTATCAGGACAACTTTACCGCCGATGAAGTCTTCCCGGTTCTCTTCGAGATCGCCGATCCGCAACAGCGCCGCGCGATTCTCGAACGTTTGAGCGAGGCCGACTTCGTTACGCCAGTCGGTTTGCGCACGATCTCGACCGGCGACGCGTGGTACTTTCCGTCCTATGGTTTCGGACTGCTGGGCGGGATCTGGCCGGACCTCACGCTCTGGTACGCCGTTTCGCTCGCGCGCAACGGCCTCGCCGATGACGCCGTGCGCTTTTTGAGCCTCACCTATGCCGCGATGGAGGGCGGAAGTCCACGCAACACGGTTCCCGGCGAGTTCGCGGAGTGGTTCGATGGCGGCTCGCTCAGCAATCGCGGAATGTATCTCTCCCCCTGGACCGGCGCGAAGTATCTGTGGGCGGTCGCCGAGACCGTCGGCGGTTTGAACGGCTATCGCACGAGTGGCCGTCCGCACTTAGCGCCGTTGCGTCCCGCGAAGTGGCAGTGGGTCGCCGCCGCGCGCGTGCACTGGGGCGGCCGCCGCTGCACGTACGTGATCGATCTGCGCAACGACACGATCTACGGCGACATGCCCGAGCTGTCGGCGGAGGAGCCGTTCACGTGCATCTTCGCCGGACGCGACGTCAGCGACGAGGTGAGCACCTCGCCGGTCGAGGTCGGTGCGATCGCGTTCGAGGACGAAGCGGGTGCGGTGCGCATCTTCCTGGGCAATCATCTCGACCACGCGCGCCACGTGCTGGTCGAGTTTCGCGGACACATGGCGCGAGTCGAGATGGCCGCCGGCGAACTCCGCGAGGTGCATCTAATCGGCAAGCCCAGCGACCGGCGCGCGCGGGCCGCAAAGCTCGACGTCGTTCGGCCGCTCGTCCGCGCATGAAAGGTCCGGCCATCGTCCTGGCGGCAGGCGCGGCCGTCCTGCTC
>JBAPZS010000468.1:0-3066 GCA_049285355.1 Candidatus Cybelea sp.
GTTAACCAGCGCGCACTTCCACGTCATCCACATGGCGAGCGCTTTCACTTCGTCGAGCGTCACGTCGGGATGAAAACGGATGCCGCCCTTGCCCGGCCCGCGCGCCATGTTGTGCTGCACCCGATAGCCGGTGAACATACGAACGCCGCCGTCGTCCATGTGCACCGGCACGGATACTTCGAGAACGCGCTTGGGCTGGCGCAGATAGCCGTGCAGCGATTCGTTCAAGCCGATCAGTTGGCTAACCTCATCGAGCTGGCGCTGCGCCATATCCCAAACGTTGTCGCCCGCTTGTACCGCAGAAAGATCTTGAGTCATCGTCATCTTTCGAGCCTAGTGGGGCGGAGTGCCGTACATGCTGGCGTGGTACGCCGGCAGGTGCGGGTTACGCCATTTCGAGCCGTCCTCGAAGGTGATCTTCAGCGGAACGCACTTGGCGTAGCTGGTCTGAATCGGAAAGACATTAGGACTGAGACCGAACTTGTGCTTGATCTCGGCGCCCGGCGAAAAAGTTCCCTCATCCTTGACCTCGGCGACCAGGGCGCCGCGAACGATCAATCCGAACTCGATCTGCTTCATCACGACGTTCGTCGCGTTCACATAATCGATGCCTAAGGTCGGGTCATTCTGGACGGGATATTGGTAGTACGTTGCACCGTACACCGACGGCCAACCCCAGTAACGCCCGTAAAGGCCGTACGACGGATAGAACCCGGGCGTATAGCCTGCGTAGTTGTAGCTAACATTCCGCTCGGGATTGCAGCCATTGACGTGGATCGGATGCGGCGTCGACAGGTGGGCGGCCGTGGCCATGGTCGAGCTCTGTGCCATCGCTAGCGCCGGCAAGGCTGCCGCGAGGCAGAGCGCTGCGGCGCTCATCGGAAAGCGTGCTGTTCTCATAACGGTTCCTAGATCTCCTTAGAAGCAAAACGCGCGTGTCTTGGGTTCGAGCCTTCTGCAAACGAAAGGGCGGCGCCTTGGCGCCGCCCTGATGTACGAGCGTACGGCTCTCGCGCTACTGCGGCGGCCGGCCGGCGCCTCCGCCGCGGTTGGAACCGCCGGAGGCATGTGGCGCGGGTTCGCTGGAGCCGCGCGCGTTAGAGGGGGCGGACCCACGTGCGTTCGACGGATATGAGGATTCGCGCGAGGTCGACGGATACGACGACTGGTGCGCGTACGACGGGTACGACGACTCGTGCGCGTACGATGGGTACGACGACTCGTGCGCGTACGATGGGTACGACGACTGGTGCGCGTACGACGGATTCGACGACTGGTGCGCGTACGACGGATTCGACGACTGGCGCCCGTACGACGACTCCGACGAGCCGCGCGAATAGCCCTCGCCGCGCGAGTTGGACGAGTTGGAGGCGTTGCGCGAGTACGACGGCGCGACGCTGCCGCGCGATTGCGAGAAGCGGCTCCACGAATCGTTGGCCGTCCGGTCGCTGCGCGCGGTTTCGGTGCCGCTCGAACCGCGGTCGGCCTGGTACCGCTGCGAGCGCGGCGCCATAGCGCTCTCACGCTCCGGCGTTCCCCGCGAGTCATTGAAGCGCTGCCAAGAATCAACGCGGCCGTTCGCGGAGCGCGCCCCCTCCGTGTTTGCGCTATCGCGGCTTACCGGAGCGCTCTGGCGCGAATCGCTTGCGTGAATCGCGCCGGCAACCGATCTCTGCTGATCTTCGAACGGCGTCCGCGCCGAAAGCGCCCGATTCGAGGCAAATCGCGGTGAATCGAAATCCTTCGAGAAGGTCACCGGTGCGCTGGGCGACTTGCCGAACGCGAGGTTGTCCTTGCCCAGAGCGACCGGCACGGCGCCGTGAATCGTCCCCATCCGCGAGATGTTGTGGGGATCGACGCTGATGTTGTGCGAGAAGTCACCGTGCTGGAAGTGCCCGGTCAACGTCCCGGTTGCGCCGTGGTGAGCGAAGTTGCGGTTGTAATAGTAGTTGTTGATGTTCGTGACGTTCACGACCCGGCTGCCCCAGCCGGGATAGGCCCCCCATCCGCCGCCGTACGCTACCGGCCAACCCCAGCCCCAGCCAGTCCAAGCCCAACCCGGATACCAGGGATAATACGGCGCATACGGCGCCAGCGGATACCACCCGATACCCGGGTAACCCGAGCCGAAACCGACGCCCACGTTCCAACCCGGACCGCCGACGCTCAGGCCGAATCCAAAGAAGCCCACCAATGCCGGTGACCAAGCGGGTGTCGAGTATGCCATATATGCCGGCGGGTACCACGCCCAGCCGTAGCCGTTCGCATAGGACCAGCGGCCGTAATGGTACGGCGCCCAGCCCCACGGTTCGGCACCGACCCACGTCCAGCCGTAGCCGCCCTCCCAAGCCCACGACCCATTTTGATAGGGGGCCCAGTCGGCGGACTGATTCGGGACCCAGGCTTGAGCGTCACCGACGTCTTGCCACGTCCCGTATTGATCGAGGTTATCGTAGCCGGCGATGGTCGGATTGACGTCCGGACTTGCGCTAACGGCCGCGATCATCGTCTGATCGCGCTTATCGCTAAACTCATCGAACGAGTCGTAACCGACTTCGGCGGTGTAGCTGATCGAGGGGTGCGAAGCGGAGCCGCGCGCGACCAGCGTTTTGCCGGAGCTCAGGTCGTAGGTCCGGTCGGGTGTAATCGCCTCGGCGTGCCCGTGGCGCACCGTTACCCACGTAGAGCCGTCCTTCGCGATCGTAATGCGATAGTCGCCGGGGTCCTGCGCGCGAACGCTCACCGACGGCGTATCGACTTGGAAAGGCTGGACGCTGTGAACGAGCCCAACCTCAACCGTGCCGTCGGCCAGTTGAAGCGCTCGGTTGTTCGGATCGTTGTTAGTGATCCGCGCCTGCACGTTGCCGCCGAGCCGAACGGCGGTTTCGCCGTCGAACTGCAGCTCGGCGCGCGACGTGCTGCCCGTGGAGATATAATCGCCCGGAAGGAGCGGCGCGTTGACCACCGCGGTCGTCTGCGTGTGGCTGTCGCCGCGCTGGACGACGGCCGAGCCCGTAACGACGCTTACCCGCGCGACGCCGGGCCCATTATTATCGGGCGCCGACT
>JBAPZS010000469.1:0-2633 GCA_049285355.1 Candidatus Cybelea sp.
CGGCCAGCCGGAGCGCAGGCGCGGCCCCCGAAGCGGGCCTGGTGATCGATTCGAGCGGCGCGCTCTACGGAACCACGTCGTCGGGCGGCAAGGGTTCGTGCGGCGGATGCGGCGTTATCTTTAAACTCACGCCTAAAGGAAAGAGCTACATCGAGAGCACGCTTTACGATTTTGGTGCGTCGAGCAAGGACGGCACGGTTCCGGTGGCCGCGCTGACGCTCGCCGGCACCAAGCTTTTCGGTGTGACGGACGGCGGCGGCGGGACCGGCACCACCTGCACCAACGCTCCGACCGGCTGCGGAACGGTCTTCGAGATCTCCACCAAGGGAACGGGTTACAAGGTCCTTTATGACTTCAAAGGCGGTAAGGACGGTGCGGCCCCGCAGTCGAGTTTGACCGTCGGAACGGGTGGCGTGCTTTATGGCGTGACCGCCAACGGCGGCGGTGCAAAACCCTGTCCCGCCGGTTGCGGCACCGCGTTCAGTCTAACGCCCAAAGCCGGCAAGTATGCGGAGAGCGTTCTCTACCGCTTTCAAGGCACCCTGAGCAGCAAAGTCATCGACGGTGAGATTCCGACCCGCGGCCGAGGCCTCTACCTCGCATCGGACGGCACGCTCGTCGGAACGACGCAGGCCGGCGGAACGGGCCCCTGCGGCATCCTGTTCCTCGGCGGTTGCGGTATCGTCTTTACGCTGACGCCGAAGGGTAAAGGGTATGTAGAAGGCACGCCATACACGTTCCAAGGCAGCAGCGACGCGCAAGGCCCGAACGAGGAACTGACGGCCGGCAAGAACGGCGTTCTGTACGGCACGGGCTTCTTGGCCGGCGGGGGTTCGGCATGCTCGGTCGGATGCGGCGCGATATTCGCACTTACGCCCTCGAACTCGGGCTATAAGGAGAAGGTCATTTACAGCTTCCAAGGCGGCAAGGACGGCGCGCTGCCATACGACGGCGTAACGATCGACAAATCCGGCAAACTCTTCGGTACGACGTACTTGGGTGGCGGCAGCACCACCTGCGGAACCGGCTGCGGTACGGTCTTCTCGGTTACTCCCTAGGAGGCGTTCACAGCAAGCGGTACGACTTGACGGCCGGCGACCCAGGTCTCGGTCACCTTGATTCGCGCGATTTGCTCCGGCGGCACTTTGCGCGGATCGTCAGCGAGGATCGTAAGATCCGCGGCCTTTCCAACCTCGATCGAGCCCAGTTCGTGCGCGAGCCCGATTTGCCCGGCGGCGTAACTCGTCATCGCTCGTAGTGCCTGTTCTACCGAGACGGCCTGATCGGCTCCGACGACCGTTCCGTCCGTCGCGCAGCGGCGCGTAACGCCGCAGCCGATCATCTGTAAGGGTCCCGGTCGCGTAACGGGCGCGTCGCTGTGAAACGTAAAGGCCATCTTTAGCTCGACGGCCTGCCCGGCCGGATCCATGCGCGCAGCGCGCGCTTGGCCCAAGAGCTCGTCGCGATACGCGGCGCCGTAATAGTAGACGTGATTGATGAGGAAGCTCGGTTGAACGCCCAGCTTTGCCATCCGTTCGATTTGATCGGGTCGCGTGATCGTACAATGCTCGATGCGATTCACTCCGAGCGGCGAGTGGGCGCCGTAAACCTCCGAGATGGCATCGAGCACGACGTCGAGCGTCGCGTCGCCGTTGCAATGCACCGAGATCGGCCAACCGAGACTCTTGGCTCTCTGCATCTGCTCGACGAACTGCGCGCGCGTGTAGTTGATCGTTCCTTTGGTATCGGTGTTGAGGTAGGGAATCGTCTGACCCGCGGTCTTCGTCTGATTCGAACCGTCGCCGACGATCTTTACGGCGTAGAACGAGAGCAGCGAGCCGGGAACCTGGATCGCGCGCGGTCCCGGTCTCCCGAACTTCGTCGCAAAGGCATTTCCCTCGCTGAGGTAGTCGACGATGGGACTCGAGCTAAGCCGAACCGGTGCGTTGTCGCTGTTGGCGATTTGTTGGTATCCGCCTAAGACGTCGTCGGTTCGCCCCGGAATGCCGCTGCCGGCCTCGTGAATGGTCGTTAAGCCGACCGACGCGCAACGCAGCAGATGCGCGTAGAGCGCGTCCGAGAGCCCTTGCGGCGTCGGTTCGATTCCGCTCAGGAAATAGATCATGTTCGTTTCGTACGCGATGCCGTTGAGCGCGCCGCTCGACGAGCGTCCGAAGGCTCCGCCGCCGGGCTTATTGGGCGTGCTGCTCGTGACGTTGGCGCGCTGCAGCGCCGCGCCGTTGACCGAAGCCGTGTGCGAGTTGTTCCAAAGAACGAAGATCGGCAGGCTCTCCGAGACGCGATTGAGGTCTGTCTCCGTAAGATCGCCGCCCTGAAGCAGATTGTCGAATCCGCCGGCGTAGAGCCACCCGTCCGGCGGCTGCTTTACCGCCTCCGCGCTTAGCCCGGCAATGAGCTCTTGCTTGTTCTTGTATCTGTCGGGACCGCATTCGACGAAAAACGCTCCCTGGATCGCGGCGCTAATCGGATGCTGGTGCGGGTCTATAAAGCCCGGAAGGACGACCTGTCCGTCGAGATCGACGATCTTCGTAAAGTGCGACTGCCGTGCCAGTGCCTCGGACGTGTTGCCTACGAAAACGATCCGGTCGCCGGAAAGCACCAATGCCTGCGCT
>JBAPZS010000470.1:0-16772 GCA_049285355.1 Candidatus Cybelea sp.
GTCATAGGGACACACCTCTCCCATTGGTTTCCGGCGCATGTAGTCGGCCGGGGTGATCATGTTACCGCCGCCAACGGCGGCGATCGAAGCGAAGCGATTCTCTCGACGATGGCGCCGAACAACTTGCGCGGGATCGCGACCTCCGCCATCTGAAACGCGACATACCGGCCGTGGCTGACGACCTTCGCGCCGATCTTGATCAGCTTCTCGCGCAGCGTTGTCAACGACCACTCGGCAATCGCCTCGGGAATCGCCAACGTCCGAAGGAAGTTGCCAAGATTGTACGCCAGCGCGTGAAGCTGGAGTCGGACTGCGTTTGCGTCGAACGACTGGCACGAGAGCCGCGTCCCCTTTAGTGCGCCTTTCCATTCTTTTATGCATTGCTCAGCCGTTCCGCGCTGATTGTAAAACTCGACGACGTGCTTCGACTTGCGACGCAGGTTCGTAACGATGAATCCGACGCGAGGAAACAGCTCCCCGAAATGCCATTCTACCTTAGCGATGACCCGCCGCGGCCGCGACCAACTCGCAGCCTGATAGCGGAAGCTCCTGTAGAAGCGCTGCACGTAGTGCGCCGGCCGACCGACCGGCCGCTTGAGCAAGTCAGCGATCTCCGCCTGGAGTATCTGATTGGCGGGAAGGCGGATGGCGTATTCGATGCCCTCCGATTCGAGGTACTCGTACATGCTCGGCTGCGCAAAGGCAGCGTCGCCACGAAACGCGATGCTTTCGGCAGATTGTTGGTAGCGCGCAACGACCGGCTTGAGCACCGCTTCCCAGCCGTCAGCACTATGGACGTTGCCAGGGCGAAGCGCGCATCGTTCCAGATCGCCATCCTGATTGAAGACGAAGAGCGGATGGTAGCACGTACAGCCGAAGTGTCCGTTCCAAACGCTGCTCTCTTGATCGCCATGCGTTGGGCTGACGCTCGAGTCCATGTCGAGTACGGCGCGACCGCGTGGACGACGTTTCGCAACCTGGTCAATCCAGTGACCGGAGAGATCGGCGAGCGTTGCGAGGTTCTCCGGCCTTGCCAGACAGTTCGTTTCGAATCGGCCCATCTGGCTCGGTGACGCGCCCGACCCTTTCGTTGCTTTACCGCCGATGATGTAGCGTATGGCGGGGTCGTGTCGCAAACGGAGCGCGTCGTTCACGTCTTCATATCCGGCAAGCCTGCCGAAGAGTGATTGCCGCAACATGCCGACGAGGGCGTGACGACCGTTCTTGCCCGTGCGCGCATCGGCGAGAAGATCCCCGGCCGACGTTGTCAATCCAAGTGCATCGTCAAGTTCGCGATATGCGAGCAAACCTGCATCCGAGGTGACGACCGAGCCGCGAAACTGCACCATGATGCGGCGGTCGAAATCGAGTCCTAAAACGTCGTTTTCGGTTTCATCCGTCGGGTTCGTCAATCCAGCCTCACATCATGAGCGCGATTCCTCATATGTAGTATAGCAGAACCGCTGTGCATCAGCAGCGGATTTGCGAATGCATCCGGGGAATGCGGGTTAAATACTCTCTATCCGAATTGGAGTCGTCAATGAATGAAGTACAAGTCGAGCAGACGAGCTATGAGATGCCGCCGCGGGAGGGATTTACCGTCACACATTTCATCACCGTCGCCGACATCGACCGATCGGCTGATTTTTATGAAAAGGTCTTCGACGGCCGCGTTCTGAGCAGAGGCGACAGCAAGGGTGCGTCTGGGCACATTCAGATCGCGAATACCTGGCTAATTGTCAACGTCGGGGGCGGGCCCACCCCGGACAAGCCGTCGGTAACGCTTAGCGTCCCCGCGGACCCAGATAAGGTCAGCAGCTTCTTGAATATCCGCGTTGCGGATATTCAAGCGTGCTATGAACTATGGCGAGAGCGAGGAGCCGAGTTTATCACGAAGCCAAAATCCAAGTACGGCGAGATTCGCTGCTACATCCGCGATCCTGACGGTTATATTATCGAGGTCGGACAGAGCACCGAGCTCAAGCACGGTTAGCCTCGGCCCGGATGGGATTGGGAATCCGCCGCTCGCTCTTATTAGAAATGTGTCCATCCCGTAGCGTCCGTTGAGAGAAAGAAGGCTGCAATATGGACGATTTAGATCCGACATACACCGATCCGGACAAGTACAAGACGATTTTCGAGAACGACCGGGTCCGAGTTCTGGACTACCGAGATACCCCGGGAGGAAAGACGAAACCACATCGGCACCCTAACAGTGTGCTACTAACTCTGTCTGACTTCCAGCGCCGACTCACTGTCGGCGATGACGTTAAGGAAGTTGCTCTGGAGACGGGACGGGCGCTCTGGCGACCTGCCGAGATCCATACGGGCGAGAACATAGGGACCACCGATACACACGTCGTCTTCGTAGAGTTGAAAGACTAACTTAAAGGACGCCCCGCCGGCAGTACCGCCTCCTTTTACGCTGCAAAAGAGGTATGCCGCCATGCCGATCGGCGCGTGCTGCGTAACCGGTCGAGCGATCGTAGCGCAAACGGTACAAATCACGTAGCTTCATGCATTAACCGTCATCTTCAGGATTGCGGGCGCAAAGTCGTCGACGTTGGTCTCAAGAGCAAACTGGCCGGTGTCTAAGGATCGGACGTCCGCCTCGGGCACGTCTCGCTTAAAGGTGGGTCGAAGCTAGCTCGCTACCATGGAATGGCGGCCAGCGCCCCGAACATTCTAACTGGTCGAGTCGTTACCGACCGGGGAGCGCTGAGCATGAAGAGCATTGGTCTTGGGAGCTAATGAAGAAGCTAATGCCGCCGGGCTACGCACTCATCTGCTGTTGCGCTGCGGCGATGCTCGCAGGGTGCGGTGGATCGCAGCCCTCCACTCCGGTAGTTGGGAGCGCACCTCTGCAGCGCGTTCTTGGCGCAAGCATGGGCAATATCTACTGGAACAAAGCGCATCTCTTCCTCAAGTACCCGCCGTATTTCCGCAAGAAGGCCGTTCTGACTTATTGGGCACCCAACGGATACTACGCTGAGCCGCCCTACTGTAAACGCGAGGGCACCTTCTCGGCGACGGCCGGGCGCCAAAGCGGAAATCCAAAAGGCTACATGCACGTCGTCTACTGGTTCGAAGCAAAATCTGCCGGTCCGAACGATTGCGCGTTCACCGCAGTCCTGAATGGTACCGGGAGCCCGCCGATCGCAGTCCTAAAATTGCGAATACGCTAATACTTTGCTGCTCGCGGTCCTTGAATCGCTTCGTTTAAGCTACGCACGTCGATCCCTTACGCGGATCGGAGGAGCACACGGGAGAATGAAGAGCTTTGGCCTCGTTTCGTACGCCGTAAGTGGAGGCGTTGCACTTGCACTGCTCGCGGGCTGCGGTGGATCGCAGCCAATCGGCGCGCCGGGCGCGAGCCCGCAAGTCTCGGCGCTCGGGGTACGCACCAATAGTAAGAACTACAAAGTGCTGTATAGCTTTGGCGCGCCCCCCGATGGGAACTATCCCCACTCGGACTTGACCGCCACGGGGGGCACATTCTTTGGCACGACGTTCGGAGGCGGCGCAAACTATTGCGGTTCCAATAGTTGCGGGAGCGTCTTCAGCATCACCAAGGGCGGCGCGGAAAAGGTGCTGCACAGCTTCGGCAATGGCACCGATGGGTTTTTCCCCTTCGCGGGCCTGACTAGCGTAGACGGCACGCTCTACGGCACGACGGGCAATGGCGGCGTGTATAACGCGGGCATCGGCGGCACGGTCTTCAGCATCACGACGGGAGGCACGGAAAAGGTGCTGCACAGCTTCGGCAGCGGAACCGATGGCAGTGGTCCTACGGCAGACCTGATCAACGTAAAGGGCACGCTCTACGGCACAACGGAAGAGGGCGGCGCGCACAATGCAGGCACGGTCTTCAGCATTACCACCAGCGGCACGGAAAAAGTGCTCTACAGTTTCACCGGAGGAGCCGATGGCGATAGTCCCCAGACAGGCCTGATCGACGCCGGCGGCAAGCTCTACGGTACAACGCTTAATGGCGGCGCGCACGACCGTGGCACGGTTTTCAGCATCACCACGCGAGGGAGGGAGAGAGTTCTTCACAGCTTCCGCGCGAATGGAACCGATGGCGCGCTTCCTGAGGCAGGCCTGACCGACGTGAGCGGCACGCTGTACGGCACGACGATTGCCGGCGGCGGCAGCGAATGCGCCAACGGCTACGGTTGCGGAACCGTCTTCAGCATCACGACCGATGGCGCCGAGAAGGTGCTGTATAGCTTCGGCGGCGGCTCCGACGGAGCGTCCCCGGGCGGCTTGAGCAACGTAAAAGGCACGCTCTACGGCCCGACAGCGGCAGGCGGCGGTACCCAAAACGGTGGCACGATTTTCAGCATCACGACGGACGGCGTCGAGAACGTGCTGCACCGCTTCGGCGAGGGCGCAGACGGCTTCCAGCCCCTAGCAGACATGAACTATAAGGGCGGAAGTCTCGTGGGGACAACCTATCTCGGTGGCGTGCATGGTATCGGCACCATTTTTTCCCTGACGCCATAGCGCAGCGTCGCGCCCTAAACGATCGGACCGCCAATTCACGCCCTCGGCGCGAGGTCTGCTAACCTAAACGAAACGATCGCGTGGTTGTTGCGATCGGCGGTCCAGAACTGCTCGCCGTCGAATGCGACGCTGCGCGGTTTGAATGGAAGCGAGCGAAGCGCTTGGATGGATGATGCATCATCGTCGATGCCAAGACGATCGAAGCGTCCGTCGCCCCACTATTCGTTGACGGTCACCAGGTAAAACGCACCATCGACGATCGTCATGCCAACCGGGCGGCGTTCCAATTGCACTTCGCGCACCGCGGCACCGCGTTCGTCGAGTTCGATGAGTTTCTTATCCCAGGCTTGCGAGAGATACAGCGTTCCGTTTGCGTAGGCTAGAAGCGATCCGGAGTTATCCGGGCATACGAAACACTCGGCAAATCCCGCGTTAGGCGAAAATGTATAGACGTAACGGTGATCGCGCTCCAGATCCGGTTCGTCGATCGCCGGCGCCAGGATCAGCCGAAAGTCCGAACCGGTGTACGCGATGCCCAATGACTCGGACGGCGGAGCGAACTCGCGTTGGACGCTCCACGTATGCGGATCAATCCCATACAAGCGGCCATTCGCGGCGCTCGTCAACCACATCGTCGCACCGTCCCACGCAAGGCCTTGCGGACCTTGCACGGGGGAAGCGTGTCGTGCGAGTTCAGTCATCGGTAGTTTAAGCTTATCGGGACTTATCCGACATTCCCAATATGAGCCTCTTTTTCGAGCCGCCGCCGGATGATTCCGGCCAACTTCCGAACAGTCGGCAAGCCAAAAATGCAAGCCGCTAAGCAGAGACGGCCTCAGCGGCAAGTGCGAGCGCAAAACCCAATTGAAGAACGACGGTCAGGAATGGCCGTCGTTCTTGTTCTGCACGAGGATTTACGTAGCAACCTGTGGCAGCTCGTGCTCCCCGACTTCTACACCGACTGCGCAGCGCTGAGAATTACTTCGACCACGCGGTCTGGTTGCGAGAGCATCGGCACATGACTCGAATCGAGTTCGGTCGTCTTGGCTTTCATGCGTTTTGCAAGAAAGCGTTCAAGATCCGGGTTGACGGTGTGATCCTTCTTTCCGACGATGTACCAACTCGGCTTGGTCCTCCAAGCAACGCCCGGCGCATCGTGCGCGAAGATGTTGGCAGCCGGCGCGCCCTGTGTCGCCCACACGAGCTGCTGCTCAGTCGCCGACAGGTCGCCGCAAAAATACTGTAGGCCTTCTTTGGTCAGCCAGATACGTCCGTCGACGACTTTGATGTGCTTGAGCACGTCGGTCTCGGGGAATTTCTGCTGAATGCTCTGCGACGTCTCGCCGGCAGCAGTATCGGGAGCAAGGGCGTTGATATAAACGAGGGCTTTCACGCGCGGGTCGGTTCCGGCGGCCGTGATCACCGAGCCGCCATATGAATGTCCAACAAGCACGATAGGGCCCTTCACCACGTCCATCGCCCACTTGGCAAAAGTGACGTCGCTTTCGGGTGTGTTGAGCGGGTACTGCGCAGCAATGCAATCGTAGCCTTGCGCTAGCAACGGCCCCATCACTTTGGTAAAGCACGAGCCATCGGCCCAAAGACCATGACAGAGAACTATGCTCGGCTTTCCCGCGCCGCTCATCGCAGCCACTTCCGTTTGTGCCGATGCAAAGGAGTAGGTCGCCGCGGCGGCACCGATCGCTGCCGCGCTCGTCTCAAGGAATCGACCGCGTTTGATGCTTATTTTCGAACGCATACTATCACTCCCATCGATGTAGTACAGGACTCGTTCAGTTCAGAGGTGCTCAGAATGTCCCTCCCTCAAAGACGTACTGCCAATGATGGACTTACGCACTAAAGGACCGTGGTGCTTCGCTGAGTTTCCATCTCAAATAAGTATGGTGGCAAGCAAAATACAAAGTAAGGGTTCAGTGGCGTCGGTAGATTCTGCTCTTAACTTAGGATTTAGCACTGTCGCGTAGCAGCCGAGCGCCTGGAGAGGGGGCCTCATCCTTGTGATCAGAGGCTTGTTTTCGTCCGTTCGCGCGAAGCGGTGCACCACTTGGTAACGAAATGCTGGATCGCGCAACTTCGCCGGCAGCTCCGTGCCGACAAAGTGCGAGGCCGCTTGGAAATCGGGCGTTTCCATTGTCTCTCGCAGCTCGTTCGGTGCGACCGGCGCGTATTGGGTGCTCACCCCGCACCTACGGGAAGGCGCGAGGCGAGCACGGGTGCGGAACCCCCGGCCGCGCTTCGGAACTCCGCACCGAAATGCGAAACTCCGCGCGCGAAAATCCGCACGCCGGCTGCATCTTAGCACCTTAGCCTCGAGCCGACGACATGCAGTAGCGAGCGTGTTGCAAACTGTGTAAGAAAACGTATGGTGCGCTCGTCGGGATACCGGAGACCTGAAACGCAGCCGTCCTGCCCACGATCCAGGCCCAGCCCAGGGCCCGAATAGAGGGCCTCGTTTTGCGGGGCCTGGGCTCCTATTCGGCGGTTGCGAGTTCTGCTGCCAGCAGGTTTCGCCATGCAGCATATGCGTCGGCGTTTTGCGATGTGGCCTTGGTCTGAGCCAGCATCGCACTACCGAAGGAGCGAAAGTCGCTGCCAAATTGGCTCTCCAACAGCTTCCATGCGGCGCGCATTCCGGGCATCGAGAAATAAAATTTGACACCCGCAACATAGCTATCGAACGCCGCGTCAGAAAGCATCCGAGCCTCGTGCTGAAGAAATGAGTCCTCGCCACTGAGAAATAGCGCGCGACACAGCCACATCCATTGAGTGAATTCCTCTCGCGTCAGCTCCGTGTCTCCCGCCATACCTTTTTGGAGAACCCGCGCGAACTCAGAGCTCGCAACTGCCAAGGAAGCTTGGGCGGTCCGATCTGCTCGACCCTGTTGCATCGTCGCGCGCTGAACACGCTCGGCTTGACGCACCTGCTGCGCCAAATACAGGAGAGAGGCGATCACCGCCACCGCGGCGATCGACTGGCTGACATAAAAGATGTGCTCAAGTAACATGATTGCGCCTAGGCATGCTGTGGGCGATATCTCCCGTCCTCCATCACAACGCTCGTTGGCCTAGCGTTGGGGGCAAGCCCAAGCCGCTCAGCCGTAACGCACGCTAACGCGATGCGGCCTCGCGACCGCGGGGCGCGTCACTCCGCGTAGTCAACCGGGTCCTCGTGGGGCACCTCGTTGTAGAGGATGGTCACCAGCGGCGTCCCGGGCTCAGCCGTTGCATCGCTGCGTAAGCCCGCGACCTCGCCGGCTACACCGCTGGTGTATTCTGCGACAACCTCACCAAACGTATTGCGCTGGGTGGCGAGCTTTTGGCCGACGTGAACCTTTTCGGTCAGCTTGACGAGAAGCTCGACGAATCCACCGTGCGTCGAAAGGATGTTGTGCCCGCTGTTGCCCACAAAGACGCCCGAGTCACGCCCGGTCCGACCCATAGGGCCGGTAATGACTCCGTGATGTTTGAGGACATTCATCGTGCCTTCCACGAACAAGCCAATCATCGCGTGGTCCAGGATCCGCGACGCACCGATCTCAGGTGTGAACGCGGGGATACCCCGCGTGGATGAACGCGTTCGCTAGGATCGTCGGATAGACGGGATTGTCGAAGATCTGGTCGATCGGATAGAGCTCTGTCATCGCGCGGACCTCGGGCAGCTCCATCCGGGCGAGGTTGAATCCCGCTATGTCCATCCCCGTTGTACCGCAGTGGAAATCTATTGCGTAGTCCGAGTTCGGCGTCAAGAGCCTGTTGAAGAGAAGCGCGGCGTGGCGGCTCGTCGCGTTGGGACCGTTCTCATTTCCGGGCCACTCCCGATTCATGTCGATGAGATCGATTCCCCGGCCCGAATTCGGCCATCTCCGTGCCATGCCCTCGATGGCGGGGCGTGATACGTCGAGGACCGCCATCACGGTGCCGGACATCTGCGACGGGTCGAGCTGTTGCATGACCTTTTGGACCGTGACCACGGGATTCATTTCGTCGCCGTGTACGCCGCTCACGAGCGTGATTCGTTTGCCCGCCTTCGTTCCTTTGGCAACGATGACGGAGACGTACCAATGCTGCCCCGTGGGCATCTGCACGCCTTGGAAGTAGAAGAAATGCTTGCCAGGCTTCAGAGCGTTGACATCGAGTGCGCTGACGACCTGCTTCCCCTGGACCACGTCGCCGGTAAGGACCGCACCCTCTTGCGGGACGTCTGCCAACTCCGTTGCGGACGCTGATTCTTGGCTTTTTGCCTGAGCGATAGTCGTGCCGAGAGCGGCTGACGCGCTGACGGAAACGGCGGCTGCGATCATAAAGTCTCTACGATCGACGCCGTTATCCTTTGATCTCTCCGACATGTTGCGACTTTCTTTATGACAGGTTGAAGAAAGTGCGGTCAGAGGAGCGACGCAACGTGTTCATAATGCCATGTCCCCCCGGAAGTCGAACGGATTAGCTACTTTGAACGTTCGACGCGGCCAGGACCCACCCCCCGGCAAAGCCAGCGTTACGATCGCGCGAGCCTGCGCAGCGAGTCCCAATGCCGCGGATGCGGAATCTTCACCCCAGACCTAATTCGCGAGCACGCCGCGAGCGAGAGACCTGTAGCTTTCCCTATCTCCACACTCTTGCCCGGGCACGATCGGCATATTGTAGCGCTCGGTAGAAGCGAAATCTGGCTTGACCGACGCCCAGCACCGTACGCTCGTCCGCGGTCAGATCGTCCGCGTAGAATAAGCCCTCGTCCAAGCATCGCCCGGCAACCATGAAGCGAAAGCTGCCGCGCGATACGCAAAGCCGCCACAGCCATGAAGGCGACCATTGCCAAGAAGACCGCGAGCTCGCCTGAAGCGTCGCCGTTACCGGTCATCGGCCCCATCACTGCGATCCGCGGCATTGCGGCTTCTTCGCCTCCTGATCGAGGCGAGCTTCCTGCTAACCGCCGCTTCGAGTTTCTCGGGCCAATCCGGCCCGTAGATAATCGTCAGCTGCTCTTCGAGGTGCGCGAACTTCTGCGCGAATGCGCGATTGGCGTCAAGGATGTGCTCGACGTTATCGTACGCGCCATGCATGCGGGCGATGCCCTCGCGCAGCACACTGGTGTTGGGACTATCGAGCGCGCCGGACGGCCAATGATACTGCTTCACGCTAAAGATCGCCCCGTGATCATTGATCGGATAGCGGATCGTCAGCGGGCTGTTGCGCTTGCCAAAGACATGATCGTCCTCCTGTGGCCCGCAGCCATGCGCGAGCCGCTCGCAGCGGTAGCAGATCGGCGGCGACCGAATAAGCGCCGCAGCGGGCCGGCCCCGGAGCATTCACCGCTGCTCGCAACACCTCGCAAAGTCTCGCAACCACGACCGTATGCAACGCGGGCATGGCGCGCGCCGACCGTGGATGCGCGGCCAGCGAACCCGATCGCGTGCGCGATCTGCGCGCGAGCATCCGGGCCAGCGCGACGGTGCGTGGTTCAAGCGCGAGATCGCACCAAAGCTCGATGCATTCACGCTCAAGGAGATCGGCACGGCTACGGGGCTATCGCTCGCGGCCTGCTCGCGCACTCGGGCAGGGATGAAAGTGCCTCATCCGCGGCACTGGAGTCCCTTGCTCGCGCTGGTCGAAGCCGGGAACTGAGCTTGGGCACCGAACGTCCTTAAGCGTCGATCCATTACCGTAGATCGAGGGAGCGCGGAACATGAAGAGCTTGACAGGTACGCCCTAAGTGGAGGCGTTTCCGTTGCGCTGCTTGCAGGGTGCGGCGGATCGCAGCCGCCGATTGGTTCGGCGGGCGCTCAAGGGCATATTCCTGGCAGCAGACTCAAAATACGGCGTCTTGAGGGCAATCTCACTAAGCCGTAAGGTTCTATCAGCCAATGTCTTAACAACAAAGGAAAGGTCGGGCTAATCATGACGTTCTCAAGTGTTGCGAAATATGCTGCGAGCGTGTTTCTTGCGGGCTCCCTTCTCGCGGCGTGCAGTGGCGGCTTGCAGGAGACGCGCCTGACGCCGACGTCGAACCAGGACGCATACGGCCGATCGTGGATGGCCTCGGATTCGGGAAAGCAGAACCTGCTTTATGTCTCTGACCTGAGTTCTTCTACGGTTTATGTTTACTCGTACCCCGGCCGTAAGCTTAAAGGAGCGCTTTCGGTACCGGAGCCAGTGGGACTCTGCGTCGATAAACCTGGCGACGTGTTCGTCACGAGCCGCACCGGCGAAGAAATCTTTGAATACGCGCATGGGGGGACCCAGCCGATCGCGACCATTGACGATGCCGGCTACGTCCCGCTGGACTGCTCTGTTGATCCTTCAACAGGCGACCTCGCGGTGGCGAACTTTTGTGAAATCTCAGGCGACAAGTGCATCGGGCCGGGCAACGTCGACATCTATAAGAATGCCTCGGGGACGCCGGTCAGCATCACGGACACGGCTATACCATATTTCTACGACTGCGGCTACGATTCGCGAGGAAACCTCTTTGCCGCCGGAAACGCGCAGGTAGAGAGTGGTTTTCAACTCGGCGAGCTAAAGCACGGCAAGACGACATTTGAGAACATCTCGTTGAATCGCGTCGTCTTTTGGCCGGCCGGCGTTCAATGGGACGGTAAGTACGTTGTCGTTGCCGACGGCGATGCCGGTGGCAAGGGGCTGTCATCTATCCTGCAGGTAGCCGTTAAAGGCACGTACGGGACTGTCGTCAGTACGACGCGCCTCGCTAAAGCCGGTGAGATCGCGCACTTTTGGATTCAAGGCTCCACGTTGATTGCGCCCGATAATCTGCAAGAAACGAGCAATGTGCTTTTTTATTCTTATCCGAAAGGCCGCGAGCCGACGGCGGTGATCACTGGTAATTTTGGAGTCCTGCTGGATGGCGCGACCGTGAGTCTCGCGGCGAAGTAACCCCCCCGCGCCCCTGCCCCGCGCACGGCTGTCGCGAGTGCGAGGCCGTTGGTTGCTATGCGGGCTCTGCAGCGTTGCGGGCATTGCGCAGCGGATCGGCATTGCAGATGCGCGAGCGCAGCGGCGTGGATCGCGTAGCCGCATAGCCCCGCAGCGCCAGGCGAGGGGGCCTCGTTTCGAAGTGGCCTTTCGAATTACGCCGTCGCTAAGGATGCCGCGTACTGCCGGTCGGCTTCGAGCCATTCGTCCTTGAGCGCAAGACGACGTACGCCAGCTGGGTATGTGCCCTTAGGATGCACGGCGGCCCAATCTTGCGCCAAGACCGCCAAATACTCGAAATTCTCCCACACCATGGCGTCGCCCGCCGATCGGCGCGCCATTGCCGTAATCGGCACGAGGTTTCCCCAATCGTTCGTGACATTAGCCGACCAGATCCCCATAACTAAGTCTTTCTCGACGAAGCCGGTTTTTACGAGAAGTCCCATGCCTTCATAAAGATTACCGACTGAATTGATCCTTGTGATCAGAGGCCTGTTTTCGTCCGTTCGCGCTAAGCGGTGCACCATTTGGTAACGAAATGCCGGATCGCGCAACTTCGCCGGCAGCTCCGTGCCGACAAAGTGCGATGCGGCTTGGAAATCGGGCGTTTCCATTGTCTCTCGCAGCTCGTTCAGCGCCGTAATTTGATTGCTACCGCGCATGTGGCGCAGTTGGACGATAGCGACGATTGCCGTGGCCGCGATGACGATGAACGTTCCAAGGGTCCCGAAGGTATTGACAAGCTCTAAAGTCATGATGCCCCCCAAAGCGCGGTGCGTTTGCGAAGGGTTAACGTGCGCGTTGGCTTGTCCCTAGATTTGGCCCGGGGCCCAGGCAGGTGGCCTCGTTTTGAAACCCCTTAGCCCCTATCCCGTTATGCAGCGGTGCGGGCATAGGGGAACGGGCCGAATTCGGGGCCCCCTAGCTCTTCGCGCGTCGCGCCCGGCGTGTGGTAAAAAAGCCTTATAGAATAAGGGTTTTTCGAGCCTCGCCAAAACGCGTCGCGTCGCGTGACTTGTGCAACGCGCGTTTGCAAAAACTGCTACATGTCGAAAAAGCTATATACCACAACGCTCTTTGCCGCGATCTCGCCATGCATGCTTCATGCACGATGCATCGGAACGCGAAACGACGAGCCGGTCGAGCGGGAGGCCCGCATTGCGATGCTTTCAGCGTGAGCCGTTTCATGGCTTTAACGAGAAGACGGTTCCGTTGCCTAGTGGGCCCGCGCCGCCGCCGGAAGTCGTGCCATAGAGCGTGCCGTTGACGGCGAGAAGGCTCGCATCCGGGTTAGCGCCATCCCCCGAGCTGCCGAAGCTGTGGAGCACGGTTTCCTTGCCGGATGTCGTGATCGCGAACGCAGTTCCGTCGTCGTTATTCGGGCCCCCGGAGTCGGTCGTGCCGTAGAGCGTGCCGTTGACGTCGATCAGGCCCGCGTATGGGTACGCACCGTCGTGAGGATAGCCTTTGAAGCTGTAGAGCAAGGACTTCGAGCCGGACGTTGTGATCTTAAAGACGGTGCCATTGTTGCTCGTACCGCCAGACCTCGTGGTGCCATAGAGCGTGCCGCTAACGTCGGTGAGACCCGCCACCGGGTTTGCGCCATCTCCCGGCTTGCCGCTGAAGCTGTAGAGCACGGTTTCCTTACCGGATGTGGTGATCGCGAACACGCTGCCGATGCCGTTTGCGCCCCCATATTCCGTCGCGCCATAGAGCGTGCCCTTGACGTTGATGAGACTCGCAACGGGCTGTGCGCCGTCGCCCGACTCGCCTTTAAAGCTGTAGAGCACCCTTTCCGCACCGGACGTCGTAATTGCGAAGACCGTTCCCTGGCCGTTCGCACCCCCGAATTGGGTCGTGCCGTAGAGCGTGCCCTTTACGTCGATCAGGCTCGCCTCCGGGGTCGATCCGTCGGAGCCCCCGGCAAACCTATGGAGCACCTTCTCTGAGCCGGTTATGCTTATGCTGTAAATGGTTCCACAGCCGATATCGCATCCGTTACCACCGCCCCAAAATGTGGTGCCGTAGAGCGTGCCGTTGACGTCGACAAGGCCCGCTTCCGGCATAGCGCCGTCTCGCGACTTGGTAAAGAAGCTGTGGAGCACGGTTTCCTTGCCGGACGTGGTGATCGCGAACGCGGTTCCGAAATCGTCGCCGCCGCCATAAGAGGTCGTGCTGTAAAGCGTGTCTTTGATGTTGAGAAAGCCCGCTACCGGGTTAGCGCCATCTCCCGAGCCGCCTTTGAACTTGTAGAGCACGTTGTACGCTCGACGCGCCTGCGTTCGCTCCCCCGGTGTCAACCTGAGCGCCGTCGAAGGGGCGGCCGGCAATGTGCTTCGCATCACAGCGCTTCCCCCGCCGCACCCGGCAAGCATTGCAGTAGTCACGCAAGCGCTTAGCGCGAAGTGGCTCAGCTCTCGACTCTTCATCTGATGTGCTCCTCGCACCGTGAACGTCACGGAGCTTGGGTCCGTTTCGGCGATGCCGGGCGCAGTCCCACCGGACCAGCCAAGCACGAATTGACAAGCACCCTCGCCACGGCATTCAGACGTGTGGCCACAGGCTCTCGACATACGCGATCTCCGCCGCGAGGATTGCGTCGAGATCGAGCTATCTGAGTCGAAAGCACCTGATTCTTACGGGCTCGATAAGGCCGTGTATACGGTTCCAGAAGCTGCTGCCATCATGGGGACGAGCCGAAGCTCTGTTTATGAATGGGTTCGACGCGGCATCCCATGCATACGAATGGGCAGGCACGTTCGCATTCCTCGAAACACGCTAATCGGTATCCTGAAGGGAGAGATTCCGCTAACCGAGAGGGAGCCACAGACCAGGCCTCTACGTAATACGACTGTTGAACCTCGCTTTCGTAGAGCTTTAAAGTTGCCCGAGATCGCGAAGCCCACACGCAGGCAGCAGAAACCGTCGGAGAAGTTAGAAGAAAAACGTGCGCTAACGGTTTCGGAAGCCGCCACCATGTTAAAAGTATCGGTGAACCGCATGCGTTTATTGCTCGCACAACGAAAAATCTACTACTATAGCATCGATGCCAGAAGGAAGCTGATACCGAGAACTGCTCTAGATAACTTCGCAAACGGGCTGCCACCAATCGCAACAGTTGAACAGAACATCGAGCTTTATCGCGCAAGTGGTGAGTGGGATGAAGATCTAGAGAACGCGGCGGCCAAGCTCCGAGCTGAATGGACCGTTGATGACTCGGACTAGCTTCGGAAATAGGCAACCGAAGGAGGGCCGGGACCCGGACCTTTTCGCCCATCTGTACTATCCCTCGGGGAAGTCTATTGCAAGGTTAGCATGCGGCACGGTTCGAAGCGTGCACCTCAGAAGGAGCCTTCAATCATGAAGCAGCTTTCGCGTTGCCACGCGTTCGTATTCATTGCATCGGCCTTGGCCGCCGTCTCACTCACCGGCTGTAACAACGCTGGCATGCAGTCCTCGACTCCCGCGGTGAACGGTCGGCCATCGCAGGCCGATCTCTTCCACTCGACCGGCGAGAAGAAAGTCGGCCAGTACACCTGGTTCTGGCGATCAGTGAGGATCGTCGCCAGCAAGGTTGCTAAAATCACGGTCGCATGCCCGCAAGGCGACGTCGTTCTAAGTGGCGGATACCAAGGTCTGATAGGTCCCTACCATGGGGGCTTCAGCATCTACGGTAGCGGGCCGAGCTCTTCGTGGAGCTGACCCGCTTTCGTGGAGTCTTTCCGCTTTGCGGAGAAGGATCCCACCATGGCCAGAAAGCGAGTCTATCCCCCGGAGTTCCGGGCTAAGATCCTGGAGCTGGTTCGCTCCGGCAGGAGCGCCAACTCGATCGCGCGCGAGTACGAGATCGCGCGCCTAACAGTCACCAACTGGTTGAAGCAGGATGATCTTGATACCGGCCGGCGCTCCGATGGTTTGACGACGGCGGAGAGCGCCGAGGTTGCCAAGCTGCGCAAGAAAGTCCGTGAACTCGAGATCGAGCGAGATATCTTAAAAAAAGCCGCAGCGTGGTTCGCTCGCGAGACCGATTCGGTCCCCGGAAAGTCTTCGAATTCGTGAGGGCGCACCATGCCATCTGGCCCGTCGCTACGCAGTGCCGCGTGCTGAACGTCTCGGTCAGCGGGTATTATGCGTGGCTCAAACGTCCGCCATGCGACCACGCGCGTGCGGACATCGCGATTGGAGACGCGCTGGAAGTATACTTCGAACGTTCGCGTTCGACGTATGGTCGACCGCGGTTGGCCGATGATGTACGCGACGCGGGAATCCAGACGAGTGGGAAACGCCTGGCGCGCCTCATGCGTGAACGTCAGATTCACGGAGCCAGCCGTCGCAAAGGCTTCAAGACAACCGTCCGCGATCGTGATGCGCGACCGGCTCCCGATCTGGTCGACCGCAACTTCTCCGCTGATGCTCCCGACAAGCTTTGGGTTGCCGATATCACCTACGTGCCAACGTGGAGCGGCTTCTTGTTCCTGGCCGTTGTACTCGACGTCTTTAGTCGACGGGTCGTTGGTTGGGCGATGGCGACGCATCTGCGTACGGAGCTTGTGCTCGACGCCTTTGAGATGGCAATCCATCAGCGCAAACCGAAAGCCGTGATCCATCACTCGGATCAAGGGTGCCAATACACGTCGATTGCATTTGGCAAGCGTTGTCAGGAAGCCGGCGTCCGGCCTTCGATGGGCTCAGTCGGTGATTGTTTCGATAACGCGATGTGCGAGAGCTTCAATGCAACTTTGGAATGCGAGCTGCTCGTTACGCGTCGGTTCAAGAACCAACGCGAGGCTGCGCTCGCCGTCTTCGACTTCATCGAGGGTTGGTACAATCCGCATCGGCGCCACACCTCGATCGGAAACATCTCACCCGTAGAGTACGAACGGCGGAATCAGGCCGCCTGATGTACAATCAACAACCGTCCATGAAAACGGGCCAGCTCCATTCGGCCTCTTTTACCC
This sequence comes from Candidatus Cybelea sp., assembly GCA_049285355.1. Taxonomy (GTDB): domain Bacteria; phylum Vulcanimicrobiota; class Vulcanimicrobiia; order Vulcanimicrobiales; family Vulcanimicrobiaceae; genus Cybelea. Next base: position 16,413 of record JBAPZS010000470.1, read on the forward strand.
CGACGGCGGCCTTCCCGCTGCGAGCTTGCTCGACGTAAACGGAACCTTGTACGGAACGACAGAAGTTGGCGACCAGATCACTAGCAATGGGTATGGGACGGTCTTCAGTGTCAGTGCGGCCGGATCTGAGCACGTTCTGCACAGCTTTAGCCCAAGCGGCGCTTTCCCCGCTGCGGCTTTGATCAGCGTCGGCGGCTTGCTATACGGGACAACGCCATCGTACGGCTCCAACAACGGTGGGACAGTCTTCAGCATCACAACGGCGGGCTACCTAACGACCTTGCATAACTTTGGCTCGGGCTCTGATGGAATCAGCCCTTTTGCACCATTACTTTACGCGCAAGGTACGCTGTACGGCAC
>JBAPZS010000471.1:0-17373 GCA_049285355.1 Candidatus Cybelea sp.
GGACAGGAGACGTTTCCAACGCCGGCAGAACCTCGCCATAGTTAGTACGGGCTTTTCCGTGCCGTCGGTGAGCTCAAACCTGGCGAGCAAGCGATTGGAAGCGTACGACAATGTTACGACAATTCTCGCGGAAGCTGGCGGAAAGCGCGAACGCTAGCGGACGAAAACTTGGCCTCAAAAAGCCTCGTGCAGCAAGGAAAATAGGCTATTTCTTGCGTTTCGTACGTACTCCAGGTTTCGAGGGGCGCTTACTTCGCATGTAAGGAGTCGGGGGTTCGAGTCCCCCCATCTCCACCAATCAAAAAGCATTATCTTATAAAACTTTTTGAGTCTCCGTGCTGTGGCACCGGGACCCGAATCGGCGGAATTTACATTCTACGTAAGGAATCAAGCTTCGAGTCGCCGACTGGACGATATCCCTTACACTGTACGGAGTTTGGCGCTTGGGCTTCCACGAGAGATGCTTAACGACAAATCGTATAGCAATCGCTCGAGCCGCGAAAGATACCGTTCAGCCGGCGGAAGCTCCGACTATGATCTGCGGATAAAAAGCCCGAGTAATCCTTGCGTGGCGCCGAGGAGCGCTTGTGCGAGGCGAAGCGCAAAGGGCTCTTACAAAATCAGCGAAAAAGCCCCAGGATCGCCCGTTGCGCAAGGCACCGTCGTCGGCGTGCGGAAATCGTGCCTTCCGCGATGGCCGAGACAACATTCGGTGAGCTGCTCAGGCAGTATCGGCGAGCAGCTGGGTACTCACAGGAAGGCTTGGCAGAACGAGCCGGCTTAAGCGTCGGTGCAATCGCGGCGCTCGAGCAGGGCATTCGCCGCGCGCCGCACCGCGACACCGTCGACGCCATTTCGGACGCGTTGGGCATGCCGGAGTTGACTCGCAGGGAGTTTGAGGCCGCCGCGGCACAGGCCCGCCGGCGTCAGCGCCACGATGATTCAGTCCTCCCGGCATCGTTGACTTCCTTCATCGAGCGCAGCGAAATCTACGAGCTTCAAAAGCTGCTCGCCGCGCACCGGCTGCTGACGATTACCGGATCGGGCGGCGTCGGAAAGACGAGAATCGCGATCGAAGTGGCGCGACGGGTGGAGCATTTGTATGATGAGATGTGGTTCGTTGATTTATTGCCGCTGCGCGGCGGAAATCTCGTCCGATCCCAGATTGCCGCACGGCTCAACGTCCAGTTGCGCGGCGACGACGGTCTAACCGAGATCGCGCATCGCCTCCGTTCGCGTCGCGTGCTGCTCGTGATCGACAATTGCGAGCACGTCGTAGTTGAGGCCGCCTCTGTTATTGAAAAACTTCTCGGGCGCTCTGCCACCTTAACCGTGATGGCGACGAGCCGTGAAGCCTTGGCGGTTCCAGGGGAACTGGCTTATCGTCTTCCGTCCATGGACGCGAAAACCGCATCCGATCTCTTCGTCGAGCGGGCGCGGGAGGCGGACCCGAGATGGCAACCCGATGCGCAGCGCCTCGCGCTTGTGGGGGAGATCTGCAAAGAGTTAGACGGCATCCCGCTCGCAATCGAGATCACCGCTTCGCGCGTCTCGACGCTCGGGCTTGACGCACTCCGCACTCGTCTGCGGGGTGGAATCGGCTTCACCCGCGGCGGCGACGCCGCCGATCGGCATCAAACGATGGGTGCAACAATTGCCTGGAGCTACGATATGTTGAGCGAGGTCGAAAAGACGCTGTTCCGGCGCTTGAGCGTCTTTATGGGTGGTTTTACCCTGGGGGCGGCGCAAAATATTTGCTCTGATGAACCGCTGAACGCAGACTTGTTGGCCGACGCATTGTCGCAGCTGGTTCGTAAGTCGTTGATCAATGCCGATCACGTGGGCACCTCGATTCGGTATCGCTTCCTCGAATCAATTAGGACGTTTGCTTGGGACCGTTTACGGGAGAGCGGTGAACTGGAAAGCACGATGGGCCGTTTCATTGAATGGCTCAAGAAAAAGGCGGCCATTCTCGACGCTGACCCGCCACCGCACATGCTGGCCGATGAGCGTATCGAGTTGGACAACGTTCGCTTTGCCATTCGTTGGGCCGAGTCAATGATAGAACACCCGGCGGCGGTGGTCTCTGCGGCCGACGTCCTAATCGGCTTCCGTAACGTGTGGTTCGGGGTGGGTCGCGAGCTGGAGTTCCGTACCCTTGCGTTCGGTCTGCTCGACCAAGTAAACGAGAGCGATCACCCTGAAGTCGTTGGCCGGCTCATTCATGCCGTGGCTGGGTTCCTAAACGGCTCCGAATTGCTCACGCTGTCCGAGCGGGCTATACCGCTCCTGGTTGCGTCCGGCCATCGCGCTCGTGCGGCCGACCTTCACGCACGATGCGCTTCGGCCGAATGCATGCGCGGTGATGCGGCGTCAGCTGAACGCCATCTTACCGAAGGGGAGGCCCTCCTCGACGACAACAGCCGTCGCACCCGAACGGGCTTTTCTTTCGCTTCACACGGCGCATACGTGCGTTCCATACTTAAAAACTTTCGCGGCGCGAGAGCATTACTCGATCGGTTAGAGGTGCCTGCCGGTGAGCCGTTTGAGGTTGACCTCCAGGTTTTGTTCGCCTTGATTGAGTCGGGCCAGGGACGCGTGGAAAATGCCATCGATATATTGAACAACGCTAAGCCGGGATTGGAGCGCCACTCTAACGCAAAGCACCTCGCTATCCTCGTCTGCGGGAATCTCGCGGTTTGCTACATGTCCTCCGGCAACACCCGGGCCGCAGAAGACGAGCTTCGTGAGGCGCTAGAAGCTGCAGTCGATATACGCGACCTTTGGCTAACGACCGGCATCGCGGATCTCGGGCGGTACGCCGCGTTTTTTGCCGCGACCTCCGGCCGCGTCGATCTCGCGGCCCGGCTAGTCGGCGCGTCCGATCAGCTCAGAAACCCGGCTACTCTGGAAGATGAAGTCACGTCTCGTGAGCTTGCGATAAAAGCAATTCACGAACGCCTTTCGCCTGAGCGAGCCGCCGCTTTAGGTCGCAGGGGCGCTGCGGAAGATCTGTACGAGCTTCTCGAAGAGTATCTTGCTCAACCGGCAGCGGCCGATAGCGCGCGACCCAGTGCGACATCGAGCCCACGCGCGACCTCGGTGATGCGCTCGTCGCCGAATTGACCGAAGAGCGACGACGGAAGATCGTACTCGAAGCGCGATCCGCCGTCGTCCTTTTCGTAGAGCACGACTCGCAAGGGCGCGTACAACGCGGCAGCCAGGCTATGGCGCGTCATAGTCGACGCAGTGAACGGATTGCCGATTTCGTATTGCACCGCTTTTCGCACAAGGGCGTAGATACCGAGTAGCCCACCATGATCGCGGATGAGAAGGATCGAGAGTTCCGGCGCCGCTTCGAGATGCTGCTTCAATCTATCGGTGATGCCGTCGGCGAGCAGCGCCGGAATCTCGGGATCGATCGGCGGGATCAGGGCCGCGAGCGACGCTCGAACGTCGGCAAAAGGCTTCGCCGACTCGATTATGACGTGCGATATCTCGATCGTTCGCCGTGACGTCGACACGGGCACAAGCGAGTCCTCAGCGCCCAACAGGAGAGGGTGTAGTCGCTTCTGCCGCCTTAAAGATCATGTCGACGACGGCTTGCGGTTGCGAGAGCATCGGGCAGTGGCTCGAGTCCAGCTCGATCGTGTGCGCGCCCATGCGTTTTGATACAAACCGCTCGAGGTCGGGAGGCACGGCCCTGTCGTTTTTGCCGACGATGAACCAACTCGGCTTCGTCTTCCATGCCGGGGTACCCATGGGGGCGTTGAACAGGTCCGCCGCGGGCGGATAGTTCGTCGCCCAGACGACTTTCTGTTCCGTTTCGGGAAGATCGCCGCAGAAGTCCGCGATGCCCGGAGGCTTCATCCAGATGCGACCATCGGCCACTTCGATCTGCTTGAAGACGGGGGTCGTCGGAAACTTACCGAGTTGCTCTTGCGCGGTCTCGCCTTCGTCGGGGCCGAGTGCGCAGATGTACACGAGCCCGCGAACGCGGTCGTCGGTGCCAGCTCCGGTGATGACCTGGCCCCCGTACGAATGTCCGACGAGGATCGCGGGACTGCTGACGCGGCTCAGGGTCTTCTTGACGATTGCGATGTCGTCGGCAGTTGTGTTGAGCGGGTATTGCGCCGAGATACATTCATAGCCGGCGGCTTGAAGAGGTCCGATTACCTTGCTGAAGCACGAGCCGTCTGCCCAGATTCCATGGCAGAAGACGATGCTCGGTTTCGTAGATCCATTCATAGTTGGGTCCTCCTAGCAGAAGTGTGCGACAGGAAGCCTTAAGGCGCCACTCACAACTGCCGCCTTCCTAATTGTGGTAGTTGTACGTGTCGAAGCAAAGCAGCGAGTGTCCATCGACCGACAGCGTCACCTTAGCGCCTGGCATTGGGACCCTGGAGTCCAGCGTCGGTCCGTGCAAGAAACGAGTGGCGAAGGGCTGCCCGATCTCTACGATATGACCAGTGCCTAGGTTATTTGGAAGAACCATTAGCCAAGCTGGCGCCTGGAAGCGCACGAGAATCTTACGACAATTCGCGCGGAAACTGGCGGAAACCGCGGGCGCTAGCGAACGAAAAATAGGCCCCTAAAAGCCTTGCGCAGCAAAGAAAATCGGCTATTTCTTGCGTTTCGTACGCACGATAGGCTTGGAGCGACGTTTACTTCGCATGTAAGGGGTCGGGGGTTCGAGTTCCCCCAGCCATCGCTTCGCAAAATAATAAAACGAAGGCAAAGAAGCGAGGTTTCCCGATGGGGGAGCGCTGACGTTAAGGGGCGTACAACAAGTGCGCCTGGCCTGAATTCTCGCGCCGCGTCCCAATTGAGAGCTTCCTCATGCCGGCGTTGCGATTGCGCCGAGCGACGCTAGCCTGCGATGTGGAATGCGAAAAACAAGACCGCTTGAGCGATTATAAACGCAACTGGAAGAACGAGGCCGGCGAGCCGGCGTACACGCAGCGCACGCTGCTCCGAGTGGTTGATCTGCAGGAGGTGGGTTGCGACGATTGTGGCGATGGATATCACAACGAAAGCAAAAGCGGTAAATAGGAACGCGTCGATGTACGTGATATACTCGGTTCGCGGCAAAAGGTTTGTGGCGGTGATATTGAAGGCGACGATAATCAGAAGCGTTGCAACGGCCGATTGGAGTTGATCTTTCGTTTTGAATTCCTCGTGCGAAAGCCAGAACGTTACCCACGAGATAATCACTAACAGCAGAAGCGGTACGATGAATTTCCAAACGTAAGACTTGGGGTTGCGGCGCACTTTGAGGTTAAACTCCACGTCGTTCGCGCGGCTGGCACTTCCTTCGACCGTATTTAGCTGCTGGGTAAGGGAAAGCGGGACCCACTGGGCGAGACCAGCATACGCTCGCTTCGGCAGCGCCGAATCTTGAGGATTCGACTTCAAAACAGTGCGATCGAGGTCGTCTCCGCGCGCTTGAACCACAACAGGCAAGAGCTGAGAGTCAAATGGAAACCGGCGTAAATCTAAGCTCGTCGATAGAGTTGCGTTAAACGTTTGCGTGTATACGGCGGTTCCATCCGGCTCGGAATAGAGATCGACGGAGCGGAAAATAGTCGGCGTCACTTCGTTGGCAAATTCAAGGCTCGGCTTCCATATTGTGCCGGGCAAGTCACGATAAGGCTGCCCTCCTCGGCGCGGCCGATATCTAAGGCTTGGATCGTTCCACTTTGCGACGAGCAAACCGGTAACTTGCCAGGTTTCCTTCACTTCATCGATGGCGGCGAGGTTGCGGATGAAAAGTCCGACATGAACGACGGTTGGGTGCGCTTGACTCGGCGCAGCCGCTGCCCCGGACGCAAGCGCGCTGGCCCCGTAAGCGTAAAAGGTTAACGCCGCAAGCGACGCTACGATCGTGAAATAGCGTTTCAACGGCGGTGGCACAATATTGTCGCATTCGTCATGCCGGGCGGCCGCGCCCCCATTGAATGTCGGCTGCGCGATAACGGCGTGCGGCGCAGGAAGATCTTTACGTGTGCCTTATTACCCGTGCGCTGTGGTAAGAGCACTGCGATGCATGCTCTGGACGCCGGGCGTGCTGCTTCTCTGGGTTAGTGTGAGCGGCGCATGCCTGGCGGACGGCGCAAAAATCACTGGCGGGGTTGAGCCCGCATTTACGACCTGCCTTGGCGCCACGTCCTCCTGCAGCAACTTCGTGCGAACGCAGTTTCGCCTCCAGTACAAGCCGGTCGCCGTTCGCGGCTTCTCCGCCCGGATCAGGCTTTTGCGAGCTTATCAGATGACCGTAGATGACGATAACGACGAGGGATCGAGCGAGGAGCAGCAGACCAGCAAATTCGATCCGCCCTTTGACCTTATCGACGTCAAGATGCGATTCAGCGAATCAGACGGGCGCGACCACTTCGAGGCCCGTACCGGTTACTCATATCAGCATTCCGACCCCAATAAGGCCGACGGTTATCACGCCGCCTACCTATCTGGGGACTACTACTTCGGCGCACCGATACCATCGGGCTGGGGCGGCCTTTCGCGTCGATTGGACGTGCTGTTGAGGATTTCGCAAAATCTTTACGCCACGGCAAATCGCCCAACGGAAAAGCTCGTCCAATTCGTACCGACCTATACTGTTCCACTGAACACCGATGGCTCGACGCGCATCTATGCTTCCTACGCGAGGGAGGTACGGTTCAGCGGGAGCAACGCCGTGCGCACTCCTTCCAATCGTTTCGAGCTTGGCGCCTATCGAAACCCGACGCGATGGCTGGAACTCTATGGGCGTATGGCGTTATGGGGGACACGCGGCGTACCCGGCACAGCCAGGATCGTCGTTGGAATGGACGTCACGATCTGAGCTTGACCCGCGGCCGAGGCGGCTTCTTAGGGCGTCGGTCTTGGCAACGCGTTAGATCGACCGCACAAGCATCCGCCTAGTGCGTACGACAGTTCCCGACAGTTCGCGTGGACAGCAACAACCTTCTCTACGTCGCGAATAGCACGACGGCAACGATCGACATCTTCCCGCCAGGATCGGGCACGGTGGAAACGCAGATCGGTGGACGTAACACCGCGCTGGTAGCCCCCGGCACGGTTGCCGTTGACGCTTCGCTCAACGTCTACGTCTTCGATTCTAAAACGGCAACGATCAGCGAGTTCGCAGCCGGAGCGACCGGCAACGTCGCGCCGATCCGTACGATCTCTGGTTCGAACACCGGGCTCGACGGCGGGAATGGCTTCAACTTCGGGCTAGCCGTTAGTAAGACCAGCGGCGGCATCTTCGTCTCTAACCCGGGGTCGAACTCGATCCTTGTCTTCGCAGCGACTTCAAGCGGGAACGTTGCGCCAATCCGAACGATCGCCGGCGGCGCCACGAAGCTTTCCGTGCCACTAGGCCTTACGGTAACGGACTAACGCTTACGGGAAAGCCGACTACTCGAGCACCACAACGCGAGGCCCAACTGCCTCACCGCCCCGCACACGGCTTCGCGATCGCGAGGCCGTCGTTGCTTTGCCGCCTCGCTCGCGTCGGAACGGACCGGCGCGTTATCGAGTGCGGCCTGACAGTTGGGCATACTTTACGCTAGTTGTCTTCGACGTCGCATGACCGGCGACGACGTTTTTCGTGCAGTTTCGCGACAAGCCGCTAGGGATAAGCCTTGACAAATAATACGACCGGTCATAGTATCACTGGGATGAGAATCGGAAACAGTTCCGCGTGGCAAAACCGAGCGTCCGCGAAAAGATTGTAGCCGCAGCGGCGGAGCGTTTTCACGCGTTTGGTTACAACGCGTGTGGAGTCCAGGAGATCGTCGATGCAGCCGGCGTCCCGAAGGGGTCATTCTATAACTATTTCAAGGCCAAGGAACTGTTGGCGCGCGAGGTCCTAAATAATTATTGGGCCGATGCGGGGCTTGAAATACTTGCCGACAAGTCGATCGCTCCGCTGGAGCGCCTGCATCGACACTTCCAGAACATCGCCTTGCGATATAAGAAGCTCGGGTTTGAAAACGGCTGTCTGGTCCCGAAGTTCATGCATGAGGTTTCCGATTCGACACCCCTTTTGCGGACAGATCTCCGTAGGCAGATCGCTCGGTGGACCGCACTGATTGCCGAAGCCATTCGCGAAGGCCAGGCCGACCGCACAATCTCGACTTCAATCGATGCCGAAACGACAGCTCGCTTCCTTATCGAGAGCTGGGGCGGCGCGACGGGCGCCATGAAGCTTGCCGCGAGCCGTGCGCCGATCGATGATTTTTTTGCGGTTGCTTTCGGCACGGTGCTGCAGCCAGGCGGCGCCCCGACGTTGAGGCAGCGCAAGACTCGAGTCTAGGGCGATCTTTTCCGATTCGATCAGTTTCGAGTTCCCAGATCTTGACACAAGACGACCGGTCGTATTACTATCTACACCCGCGGCGTACACGCAGTGACACTTGAAAAACCTCTGGAGGTGACCGATGACCGAAGCCGCCACAGAAACGAACAATAAGGCACTCGTGCTCGAAGCCTTTGACACGTTGTTCAATAAACGGGACTACGTCGCGGCCGAGAGGTTCTGGTCGCCGAACTACGTCCAGCATAGCGCGCATATCCCGCCGGGTCGTGAGGGCTTATTCACTCTGATCAAGAGTCTGCCGCCCACGCTGAAATACGAGAATGGCTTGATCCTCGCTGAGGGCGACATGCTGATGCTGCACGGCCGGTTTAGCGGCATTGGCCAATCCGCGAACTGGATTACGCTCGACATCGTACGCATCGATGACGGGCGTCTCGCCGAACACTGGGACGTCATAGAAGACGAAGCTACGCGCGAAACGTCTGTGAGCGGGTTGCCGATGTTCGGCGCAACCTTCCCCGAATCCAAAGGAAACTAGGGTGAACTGCAAACCGATACGCTAAGAACCGTTCAATATGCGAGTTTAGCCGAGGCGACGGTCGTGCCGCCGCGCTGCAAAACGATCGATCGGATGCGCTCGCGCGGATGCACGAGGAGCGTGGCCGTTTCGCCCGTGCTCAACAGTTCGCCGAGATCGGCGACGCTGCCCGCCGTGTCGGCGATCGCGTGCAAGGCGCCGCCGGGCTTATCGGCGATGATGTAAATCCACGAACCGTCTCGCGCGTAAAGAATCTTCGCTGCGACGGGATTCGCGGACACCGGGCTCATCGAGACATGGTTGAAATGGCTGTGGACCATGGTTACGAGCGCGACGTCTTCGGTCCCCAGCCGTTGGCGCAACAGAAGCGTCTGCAAGCACAGGCCGAGAAAAGCTATCACGAACGCCGCCGCAATTGCAAAGCGAAGAACGTTGGCGGGCATCTTGCGCGCGCCCAGCTGCGGTCGGGTGGATTCGTGCAGTCTTCGCTCTAACGCCGGCGACGGCGCCGCTAGCGGCAACGCTGCTGCCAGCGAGGCCGCGACGGCTTGCGCTTGAGTGACGCGCTCCGCGCACTCGGAGCAAAGCGCGATGTGACGTTCGACCTCGCGCGCCGCATCGTCGTCGAGAATCCCAAGCGGATACAGCTCCGCGCTTTCGCCGAGATGTTCGGTCACGAGCGGGTCCCCTCGGCACTTGCCAGGTCCGTCTGTAATTTGCGCATGGCCATCGAGATGCGGCTTTTTATCGTGCCCAACGGAACGTCCAGCTCCTGTGCGACCTCGACCTGCGTTTTATTTCCATAGTACGCGAGCGTGAGCGCCGATCGCTGTTCCTCGGGAAGCCTCCCGAGGGCGGCCTGCAACCGTTGCGTTTCGACGGGGTCGACCACTGGCGGATCGACCGAGGTTACGGGCGCAAGGCGGGCCGCTTTCAACTCCCGAGCATCTCTTCGACCCTCGCGTCGAACCATCCCGAGCGACTCGTTGCGCACGCACATAACCAAGTACGCTTTTAACATCTGGCGGTTGCCGGCAAAGCGATTGGGCGAACGCCATACGCGCACGAGGGCGTCGTGCACGCAGTCTTCCGCGCGGTCGCTATCCGAGATCGAGTGGCGAGCAACGCTAAAGAACAAACGCGACCACAGCGCGTACACCTGCTCGAGGCCCGAGGGCTTGCGCGCGGCAAAGGCCTCGACGAGCTGGTCCATTTACCGGCTGACATTTGGCCCTGTGAGTTTCACAACCTTGGTATGCCGCCGAGGACGGTTTCGGATGACGGACCCATCCGCGTAAACCCGCAGCGGCATATGCACCCACATGAACAAGATCTTCACTACCCTGCAGGGCACGCTGCTGGCCCTCGCCCTCACCGCCGGCGCCCACGCCGCCGTTCCACCGCCGCTCCCGGCCGTCGCGACGGTTCACATCAAGGATTTCAAGTACAACCCGCCGGCCCTGACCATCCACGCGGGCGACCGCGTCACATTCGTCAACGATGACGACGAAGCGCACACGGTGACGGCGACCGACAAGTCGTTCGATTCCGAAGGGCTCGACACCGCCGATAGGTGGCAGTACGTGTTCGCAAAGCCGGGCACCTACCACTATTTTTGCGAGCTGCATCCATACATGAAGGCGACCATCGTCGTACTGCCTGGATCGAAGTAAAGGAGGCCAAAACATGAAACGCGACGACTTTCTCAAACACGTTGCCTGGACCGGGACCGGTATCGCGTGGTCCTTGTCGAGCAGCGGCCTATTCAACGCTCAAAAGGCGCTGGCCGCGGATGGTGCCATTTCGTTCGTTCAAATAAGCGATAGCCACATCGGCTTTGCGCGCCCCGAAAATATGGACGTTACGGGAACGCTTCAAAAGACCATCGCCGCGATCAACGCGATGCCGGTGCAACCGACCTTCGTCGTTCACACCGGCGATGTGACCCATCTTTCCAAGCCCGCGCAATTCGATACGGCCAAGCAAATCCTCGGTACGCTCAAGGCTCCGCTCGTCGTCCTACCTGGAGAACACGACGTCATCGGCACGTCGGCGGCGTTTTTCGACGCCTTCCGAAGGAGCGACGCTCCGAAAGGATGGTTCTCGTGGGACCAAGGCGGCGCGCACTTCTTGTCGCTCGTCAACGTCTTCAACTTCGAAATCGACGGGAAGCTGGGAACCGAGCAGATCGATTTTGTCGAGAAGGACCTCGCGGCGCAGAAGAGCTCAACCCCAATCGTCGTCTTCGCCCACGTTCCGTTATATGCGCTTTTTCCGCCGTGGGGTTGGACCACGGAAGACGGCTCGCGCGTCCTGGCTGCGCTGCGCCGCTTCAATGCAGTAACCGTGCTCAACGGGCACATCCATCAGATCGTTCAGCACACCGATGGCAACATTCGGTTCGCAACCGCCGCTTCCACCGCGTATCCGCAGCCGGCACCGGGCACCGCGGACAAACCGGGCCCGTTAAAGGTGCCGGACAGCAAGTTACTGAGCGTGCTGGGGTACCGCAGTGTCGAGATCGCGCGCAATACTGCAACGATCGCCGACCACTCACTACAAACGTAGCGTTTATATAATTCTTAATTGCACCAACTTATCATTATAAAATCGACACACACCAACATCACTTAAAGGAGACTCAGATGAAACCAACCTATCACATTGGAGCCGTCTGCATAGCCATGGCGCTTGCGGCGTGCTCCGGCGCGCAGCCCGGTTCAATCGCGAACCCCGTTCCGGCGGTGGGCGCACCGCAGACCTCTTCCATGGCCGGCGCAGCGACGCCGAGCGTCAACAAAGGCCAACGTCTCGCCGGCACCCAGAGGGGGACGACTGCCCTCATTCTCATCGCAAACGAAAACACCGGCTTGGGCGGCTCGATTCGGGAATATGCCGAAAGCGCCAACGGAAACGTTGCGCCGAGCACCGTCATCGGTCACATTAACGGACCCTACGCCATCGCCTTCAGTTCAACAGAAGGCATCGGCATTGCAAATGGCCACATCGAGTCGGGCGGCCAGGCCGCGATCCAAACGTTCGGGCTGGCCGGCGATCTCTTGACCGGGATCTCGTGCTTCCCCAAACCCAGTGAGACGAGTGCCGCGGCGTTCGATCTGAAGGGCCGGCTCTTCGTTTCCGCGTTCTTACCAGAGGGCGGCAGCGCCATCGAGCTATTCGCCCCTGGAGCGAACGGCTGCGCTAAACCGAAGCGTACCATCTCCGACGAGGGCGGTCTGGCCATCGACAGCAACAACCTTCTCTACGTGGCGAATTCGAAGACGGCAACGATCGATATCTTTCCGGCGGGATCCTCCACCATGCAGGCGCAGATCGGCGGAAGCAACACCGGCCTGGGAGTTCCCGGCACGTCCGCCCTGCCTGGCAATACGGTCGCCGTTGACGCTTCGCGCAACGTCTACGTCTTCGATACGAAGACTGCGACGATCAGCGAGTTCGCCGCCGGAGCGACCGGAAACGTCGCGCCGATCCGCACCATTTCCGGTTCGAACACCGGACTGAGCGGAGGGAACGGCTTCAGCTTCGGGCTAGCGGTCAGTAAGACGAGCGGTAAGATATTCGTCTCTAACCCGGGCACGAACGCAATCCTTGGCTTCGCAGCGACTGCAAGCGGCAACGTTGCGCCGATCCAAACGATTGCCGGTGGCGCCACGGGACTTGCCGACCCACTGGGCCTTGTGGTAACGGAGTAACGTTTAGGGCAGAGCCAAACTACAAGACCTACAACGCGAGGCCAACTATCTCGCTACCCCGCACACGGCTTCGCGATCGCGAGGCCGTCGTCGCTTTGCTGCCTCGCTCGGGGTCAGGCTGCTCTTCATCCCACTCTGGGCCTCGGCGCTATGAAATGAGTTATTTGTGGCTCCTCTTGAAGAAGCCGAATTATGTGCTCTTGTAGCACGTAGTCGGCGTTCGTCACGCGCTGATGCTGGCGCAAATGCTCCGCCCACGAGGAGACCAGGAACGTCTCCAAAAAACGGCCCGACTGCGACGTATCCTCGAAGATCCCCCATGAGCTAGCGCCATCCCGCAACCGCTCGTGCTGCAACTGGTACAAGGCCGAAAGAAACGAATCTCGGTCGCCGGAGGCGATGCGATATTCGATCGTCACGAGCACCGGCCCGTCTTCTCCTTCGACTGAATGCGATACAACCGGCGCCGGCCACTGCGTGGACGGAGTAAGGTCAAGCGCTTCGCCGGTTTGAAGTTTCCAGCGCCACGTCAACGGGATTGCTGCAAGCATCGTCGCCGACGCGATGAATAATGCGACCTGGAGATTCGTGAGTGTCGCGACCTGCCCCCACAGCGCGCTACCCAACGTCATCGATCCAAACATAACCGTCATATACATCGCTATGCCACGCCCGCGTACCCAGTCCGGTAGTGAAAGCTGGGCCGAAACGTTCAGCGTTGCCACACCAGCGATCCAGGACGCTCCCGCCACGATGCTCGCAATCAAGGCGACGACGGGCTCGCGCGCGATTGCGAAAAGCACCAGCGCGATCGTCGTGCCGATGCTAGCCATCGCGACCAGCCCGTCGGCGCCAAACCGCTTTTTCCAGTAGGGCATCACGAATGCCGCAGACACAGCCCCTAGCCCGATGGCACCAAGCAAGAGGCCGTAAACTTCCGCGCCTCCACCCACGCGCAGCCGAGCGACAAGCGGGAGCAGCGCCCAGTAGGAACTCGCAAACAAGAAAAACGCAACCGTTCTAACGAACGTTCGGCGTAGACCGATATTGTTGATCGCATATCGCAAGCCGATTCCGACCGCGCTGCTAAAGTGCTCCGGGGGCAAGGCGTTCGTCGGTGCCTTAGGTTCGCGCCATCCAATTAGGACCCCGATGACGCCAAAGTTGCTGACGGCGTTAATGACAAACGGCGCGGCTATTCCGAGCGGTCCAATGATGGCGCCCGCTAGGGCCGGTCCAACTGCTCGACTTAAGTTGAAGCCGACGCTATTTGCCGATATGGCACTGGTAAGCTCCTTTTTGGGGACGAGACTAGGAACGACGGCCTGCCATGCCGGCGAGGTCAGCGCTCCGCAAACGCTGATGAGGAACATAAACCAAAGCAGCGAAGCGGGCGTGACCCAATTCAGCCACACGACTGCAGCGAAGGCAGCGGAAAGCAACGCGGTCGCACTCTCGCCCCAGATCAGCAACCGGCGCTTGTCGACGACGTCGGAAAGCGCGCCGGCCACCAGCGCGAGGAGAAACAACGGTGCGCTGCTCGCCACTTGAACGAGCGAAATGACGAACGCATCTTTCGTCAATCCGGTCATTAGCCAGCCCGCAGCTGCACTGTACATCCAGCCGCCGATGTTTGACACGATGGTGGCGATCCAGAGGATCGCGAACATGCGAAATCGGAACGCCGCGAGCAGCGATAATCCTACTGCAGACCTTTCTGCTGGATCAACTTTGCTCGCACCGTCGGTCACTCCAGCTCTCCACGGACTTGCGTCCAGCTACGCTGCTTATTTCGCGCGATGCGCTGCGGACTTCCCTGTCGCATCCCTGATTCGGCGGCGAATCGCAGCGCGAATCATCGCTATAGGAGGCGTCCCTGAGGCTCCGGAGCCGAAACGGTACGCACGGCACATCAGCCCGTACGCGCGTCTAGCGTTTGCCGAAGGTTCGACGTCTTCACCGTCCACGCGAACCGACGGCGAGCCGAGAAACCGCGTCTGCTGCGCGAGTTCCGGCGTGTTCACCTCGATGAACTCGATCGTTGCATCCGCGGCCTCCAGCCGCGCGGCTTGCCGAACGAGTTCGCGTGCACTCTCCGCGTTCGGACACCCCTCGAACGTCAACACTTCAATGCGCATACTTTCTCTCACCCTCGCAAGAGCTGCTCGACGTGCTGATAGAAGACGTCTGGATCGAGGCGCGGAGCAGTTGTGACCCCCGCAAGTTGGTGCATCCAATAATCTGGGCTGGGTGGCAGCGTGCCGCTCCACGACCGTCCGCGCGCGTAGAGCAGATAGACGTCCCAGGCCGATCCGGGCGTACGCAGTACTTTTCCGTACGCGTCGCCGAGCCATCCGCCGCCGTCCCAGTATTGACGAGCACGCCGGTCAGTAATCAGCGACATTCCGTCGGGCACGTTGCGCCGCTGAGCGCCAAGTTGCGGCACCCAGACGAAGTAAGGCGCGAGCGAATCGTTCGGTTCGTGTGCCAGGATCGTTTGTTGAACTTCGAGAGACCCCCGAAGACAGAACCCTCAAGTCGGACTGACGAGCGCTACGATCCGTATTCTATCAGCGTCACGGTTGAAAGCCGCGCGAAACGGCTCTCCGCCCTTTGCGATATCGGAGAACTGCGCACTCGACGCAACATGGGAGCAGCCGCTCACGGCCAGGCCGGCGGCCGATGCAAGAAACACCTTACGGCGCATGAATCCTCACTCGTTCAGAAATCCGTAGATAGAATATGCGGCTGAAACCAGCCACAGCGCTGTGGCGAACCACGTGACGACGCGAGCAATGTGGACGGCGCTGGGAATCGGCGGCGCGATGCCATCGGCGCACACCGGACGCTTGTAGCTGCGCCGGAAGCTGAAGCCGAGCATGAGGGCAGAGGCCACCAACAGCCACGGAGTAAAAGGGCGCAATCCGGAAACTGTCGCGAGGCCGCTCGCGCCGAGTACGGAAAGAAAGATCGGCGCCAGCGTTGGTCCAACGCAACACGCGCTCGCGACTCCCGCGGTCAGGGCCGCCCCCGTGCCGAGCCCGGCAGCACCGATGGACGAGGCTGCGTTCGCGTGTTTCACTTCTCTCGCCCAATGCGCATCCAGCTGGCAACGTGCGCGGCATTGTCCGCCGCAATGTCCTGCGCGAGATCGATGAGCGCACGGATTCGTCCGTCATCGACGCGATACACGATCGTCCGCCCTCGCCGTTCAGTAGCGACGTACCCGCACCATTTGAGGCATGCCAAATGGTTGCTGACGCGACTCTGTGGCACTTCCAGGTACGCGACAATATCGCCGACCGAGCGCGGCGCCTCCAGCAGATACCGAAGAATCCGTAGCCGAGTCGGGTCGCCAAGCCCCCTCACGAACTTCGCGAGGAGCTCGTCCCCGAGGCCTTTGCCGGCCGGGGTAAGGGCGGTGACACGGAAAGCAGCTGCCATCCCGTCCCCACTATATCAGGATAACTTGATATGTCAAAGCTCGCGGGCAGATCCTACTCCTTAGGCGCCTGCGGCACCAAATGCCGAGTAACGCGCGTCGGTCGTGATGTACGGGATGTAGCGGAAATCGCGAATCAGCGAGATACGGCCCGCGCTAACCTCAAGCACGACGAAGTACGCCGGCTCTCGGCTCGATGGCGGGCTGAAGATCGCAATCACGGGAACGCCGTCGACGAAACCCGCTTCCGCGCGGAGGTCTTCGGTCTTGGTGTACGCGGCGTAGCGATCGTAGTATCCCGCGTCCACCGCACGTGCATGTTGCACGCGGGAAACGACCTCGAGGCGCGACTCGGCCGCAAGCAGCGCGCGCAGCCCATCCCAGTTGTGGGCGTTGAAGAGGTCGGCGTATCGTCGGAGCGTCGTCAGCGTTTCCCCGGCGACGGGTTGCGGCGGTTCCGCGAAACGCGCGCGTGGCGTCCGAGCGATGTTCGCGCGCGCCCTCGATAACGCGGCCTTCACCGCGCCGACGGTCGCTCCCATCGTGTGCGCGGTTTCCTCGAGCGATTGCCCGAGCACGTCTTTGAGGATCGCCGCGCTGCGCTGCGTCGGCGGCAGCTCTGCGAAGACCGTAAGCGCTGCTTCAACGAGCGCGGGATCGACGCCGGATTCTTCGGGCTCCGCGCGGTCCGGGACGTCGGCAACCGGCTCCACGTGTGCGCGTTCGTAGCGTTTGATAAAATCCATAGCCGTGTTATGTGCGATCCGGAAGAGCCAGGGTCTGAGGTTGGGCGGCTGCACCATCTGGCCTAGAGCGTAATACGCTTTTGCCAAAGTCTCTTGAACGACGTCTTCGCCGTCGAAGATCGAGCCGGTCATGCGCGCACAGTATCGATGGAGCTCGGGACGAATTTCGGCGACGAGCTCCATGAACTGGTCGCGTGCCTCCACCATCGCCGGCAACAGCGCGCGCGTCTGATCTTCCATCTTCACCCCAACGGTTCGACGCCTTCACCGGTCACCCCGATTGCGGCGACGCCGTCGGCGAGATCTCCTCGCAAGCCGGCGACGATCGCCGCGCCGACCTTATGGACGTCGAGCGGCACCTTCCAGCGACGCTTGAGAAACTCCGCCGCCGATAGACCCTGCGCCGCGCCATAATTAGCGGCCGCAGTGGTTCCGATCTCCGTGCCTTCAATTAGCTGACGCGGCAGCACGGCGAAAAAACGGATGCCTAACTTCTTCGCTTCCGACACTTCTTGTGCGTACTCGGCCATAAACCATTGCATGCGCTTTGCGCCGGCGTAGCCACCCGAGAGCGGTGAGCCGGCGACCGCGGCTCCGCTCGAAACGACCGCGAC
>JBAPZS010000472.1:0-2028 GCA_049285355.1 Candidatus Cybelea sp.
GTCTTGACGCTCGAAGTTCACTTCGATCCGGTCGCGGTCGACCTCAACGTATCGCGAGATCACGTCGACGAGATCTCGTTTCATCGCGTCGATCAGCTCGGGAGCGAGCTCGAGGTGGTCGGTCATCAAAACGAGCCGCAAGCGCTCCTTTGCGGTGGCGCTCGATCCGGGCTGACCGAAGAGCCTTCTGAGAAAATCGATCACGCGCGCTTTCCTCCCAAGAACGAGCCGACGCGTTCCAGGATAGTCGTCTTCGCTACCGCCGGCATCGGCGCGGGGACGTCTTCGCCGGCGACGCGTGCGGCAATCGCGTGATAGGCGGCGCCCGTCGGGTTCTCCCGGCGCAAGGCCAGCGGCTCCCCCCGATTTGTCGTCACGATGATGTCGGGCTCGTCGGCGATCACGCCGAGCAGCGGCAGGCGAAGAATCCCGTTGACGTCCTCAACTGAGAGCATCTTGCCTTTCTTCACGAGTTTCGGGCGTAGCCGGTTGACGATCAGTTGCGGCCGAAACCGGTTGCCGAGCAGACCGACGACCCGATCGACGTCACGCACGGCGGCGACCTCGGGCGTGCAGATCACTATCGCCTCTTCGGCGCCGGCGACGGCGTTTTTGAAACCTAACTCGATGCCGGCCGGACAGTCGATCAGCACGTAATCGAAGCGCTCGCGCAGACTCTCGACGAGCGCTTTCATCCGCGGCGTTTCCACGTCATCTTTCTCGCGCGACTGAGCGGCGGCGAGCAGGAAGAGCGACTCGCTGTGCTTTCCCGCAACCAGTGCGTCGTCGAGCGACACGCGTTCTTCGAGCACGTCGAGTAAGTGGTGTTTGACTCGGCTTTCGAGACCGAGAACGATGTCGAGGTTGCGAAGGCCGATATCCGCATCGACCAAAACCACCCGCGCACCGCGGCTAGCTAGCGCCACGCCGAGATTTGCGGTCGTCGTCGTCTTGCCGACGCCGCCCTTCCCGGAGGTCACGACGATCGCACGCCCCATTTTGGGGGCTGGAGCACTGGATTCGATCTCGTGCGCGATGGGTTGTGCCTGCTGCACGCGCTACCCCGCTTTCAACGCGTCGATGAGACGTCCAAAGAAGCTTTGGCCGTCGAAGTTAGTAAATGGAACTATCTCGCCTTCCAAGCGTCGAGCGATTTTTTCGTAGATTGCGCGCAGCCGGTTGGTATCGCGCAGCACGATCGGCTCGCCGCGATTCGTCGTATCGATGACCTCTTCGTCGTCGGGTACGACCCCTAAGAGCTCGACGGCTAGCACCTCGCAGACGTCTTCTACCGAGAGCATGTCGCCGCTGCGCACCATCTCCGGGCGCAAGCGATTGACGATCAGCCGAATCGGCTTTCCCTCTTGCGCGATCTTACCGACGACGCGGTCGGCATCTCGAATCGCGCTCACCTCCGGGGTTGTGACGACGATCGCTTCGGTCGCTCCCCCGACCGCGTTTCGGAAGCCGGTCTCGATACCGGCTGGACAATCGATCAGCACGTAGTCCGCCTGTTCGGCCGCCAGGTCGACGATGGAGGCAAACTGCTGGAGCGAGATAGCGTCCTTCTCTCTCGTCTGCGCCGCCGGCAGAATCGCAAGCGACTCGAAACGCTTGTCTTTGATGAGGGCTTGGCGAAGCTGGCAGCGGCCTTCGGCAACCTCGACGAGGTCGAAAACGATCCGCTTCTCCAAACCGAGGACCAAGTCGAGATTGCGCAACCCGATGTCCGCGTCGATCAAGATTACGCGCTTCCCGCGTTGCGCGAGGGTCGCACCGAGGTTTGCCGTGGTCGTCGTCTTGCCGACGCCGCCTTTTCCCGAAGTCACCACGATTTTGCGCGCCGTCACGTCGAACCCACCTCGAACGTTTCTAGTCCACCAAGGTGGTCAAGCGCAAGAATGACGATGCGCCCGTCACGCGCGAGCGCAACCTCCGGCACCGGCGTCGAACGTCGCTTCGCCTCGCCCTCGGCCGCAATAAAGGTCGCAATGCGAAGCTGCGTAGGCGCCAGATCCAGTGCGTAGA
>JBAPZS010000473.1:0-20446 GCA_049285355.1 Candidatus Cybelea sp.
CGATCTCAGCTGTCCCCCCAAGGACTCGCTCGGAGCGGCGCTGATTCGCGACGTGCAGGCCATTCGCGAGGCATCTGGCGTCAGCGGCGCGCCGCTTCGCGGATCGCCGGAAGTGCCGCCGCGCTGAATCGCCGGCTCGTGAGTCCGAGACCGCAGTTTAGCGAGCGCCTTCCCTGCTCGGCCGAAGGTGCGAGACGCGCGCGCAGACGCGTCGTCGATTTCGTTCGGAACTGGCTTTCCGGCGAGGATCTGATCGGTTTCGAACTCGCATGCGGCGAGGCGCTGGCGAATTGCGTCGAACATGGCGGAGGACCGACGCTCTCAGTAGATTGCTGGCTGGAGGGTCGGCGCCTCATCGCAGAGATACGGCACGAAGGCCAAGGCTTCGAGCCGCCGCAGCGCGTCGGCGCTCCACCCGAGGGCGCGCCGCGCGGTTACGGTCTCTTCATTATGCACGAAGTTCTTGACGGCGTGGAGTTTCTCGACGGTGGTTTGGTTCTGCGCCTGGTCAAGAAGCTGCAAGCGCCGCTATAGCAGAGCACGGGACTTTTTCCGCACCCTCCTAGCAGGGGAGTGGAGCGCACAACCGTCTAAGGCCCTCGCACGAGGAGGTCGCCGTGACGAGAACGTTTCGCTATCGTATCGCCGTGCTCGTGGTGGTCACAGCCATCGCCTGCGGTTCGCTTCAAACGAAGGCGCCAGCCGCGCTCGACATGTACGTCGGCATTCGCAAAGCGGTCACCGGGCAGCCGCTGAGCGCGTGCAATAGCGCTGCAAAGACGGCGCTAACCTCGGTGTTGCAGGCCGCCGGAGAGCTTGGAAGCGGCACCGGCGAGTGGGAGGCGTATGGGACCCCGGATACGGCCAATGGCTCGACGCAGGCCGCCGCGATCCACTGCTACCCGCTCGGCAGCGGCTACCTCGTCACCTTTACCTGCGCCGTTCAAGTGCCACCAAGTCCGGACAGCGCCAGTGCGCTGTGTGCAAAGCTGGCAACGGCATTTGGCGTAGGAGATCAATAGCGGTGCGCGGATTCAGACTGCTCCTGGCGGCCTTCTTCGCGGTTACGTTATCGAGCGGCGCTGCGGCGCTCGCCTCAGTCGAGTTATCGGCCGGCATCCGGTACGTTAGCGACACCGGAACCGGCGATCAGTGCAGTGCGAAAGCCAAGGCCGCGATCGAAGCCTATCTGCCCGGCGCGACGGAGTCGTCGGCCGGAAGCGGCGAGTGGTTCGCGGTAGGGCAAAACGCCGTGACCGGCGCGGCATCGGTTGCCGCAACCGTTCGCTGCTACCCACTTGCCAAGGGCTACGTCGTAACGTTTATCTGCTCGGTTCAGCGACCCGCGAATCCCTACGGCGCGGCCGCGCTCTGTCTGGATATCGCGCATAAGTTTTACGGAGGTCCGCTAACGCCGTTGGCGGCGATGCCAACGCCGACGCCGGTTCCAACGGGATGCAGCACCGCCAATCTCGTCGGAACCTGGGTCTCTGACGCCGATCCGAAAAAGACGCTCACCATGGGGCTGGGCGGCGACGCTACCGATGACGAGGGCGTCTCCGGTAACTGGAATCTCGACGGCGCTACGGTCACGCTAACGTACTACGGCACGCATTCGCTGACGCTTTCATCCGATGGAAAGCACATACGAGGCTCCGGCTACAACTACACCCGGAAGTGCTAAGAGCCCTTCGACTCGGCGCTACGCGCCTCGCTGCGGACTGCGCTTCGCGCAGCCGCTGATGAGTTCGACGATTGCGCCGGCTCCCACGATGATCGCCATCACGCCGATCGTCACCCACCCGTAGTTGAAGATCGCGCGGCCGCTCGAAAGCGGGGAGGGCCAGACGATGTTCGCGAGCATGAGCAAGAGGTAGAGCGCGCCGGCAATCGTGATCGGCAAACCCCAGGCGCCTAGCGTAAAGGCTCCATTGGGCTTCCATCCACGGCGTCGAGCGATGAGCGCTCCGAATACGGTAAGGAAGAACGCGAGATAGATGCCCGATGTCGAGAAGGAGACCAGCGCGTAAAGTGCGTTGACGTTGGCCGGATAGTCGAACCAGAGAATGTGAACCGGTCTCTGCGGATTGATCAACACTAGGAGTAAGAAGAGGAAGGGAACGACGGTTCCGATGAGGATCGCGTTGACCGGCGTATGGTGGCGCGGCGAGATCGCGCGTATCCACGAATGAAAAGGTAGCGTGCCGTCACGCGCGAGCGCGAAGGCCACGCGGGCGCCGGCACCCTGAACGGCGGTTCCGCAGCTAAAGAACGCGACGACGACCATCACGAGAAAGAAGTCCTGGAGCCAACCCGGCAGAACGGCCAGGATGCCGCTGATGCCGCCGGTCACGGCGGTACCGATGCCCGTCGCCGGGGTCGCGAGCAGCAAACCTAAGACGAGGACGAAGGATGCAATGCCTCCGTAGAGCAGCGCGTTTCGCATCGCCTTAGGAACTTGACGGCGGGCATCGAGCGTCTCCTCAGAGATGTCGCCCGCCGACTCGAAGCCGAAGAAGATGTAGACGTTGGCGAGGATGGCGACGAGTGCGGCGCCGGTCCACCAATGGCCGCCGAAGTTCAAACCGAGCGGGTTGCTCTTGAGATACTCGACGCTCTGCGTCGAGAAGATGAAGCCGAGGTGCCGGTGGAAGCCGTAGATCGCCAAGGCGAGGAAGACGCCGAACGTGCCGATGCTCTCGACGTAGACGCCGAAGCGCGCGACGCGCCCCATGATGCGCGCACCCACCGAGTTCGCGGCTCCGGAGAGAACGATGATCGCACCGGTGATGACGAAGATGGTAAGGTGGTTTGCGGGATCGAAGTGCGTTCGAAACCAGATGTTCGAGAGCGATGTGACGTAGCCGACGGCGCCGGAATCGACCGAAGCGACGGTCGCGAGCAGTGCGAAGCCGTAGATCCAGCCGATGAACCACCCGTAGCGCGGGCCGACGCTGTACTTCCCGTACTGGTAGAGCGCGCCCGAGAGGGGATACTCGCTGGCCAACTCGCCGAAGACCAGCGCGACGGGCATCATGAGCGCAACAACGACCGGGATGGTCCAAATGTAACGCGGCCCGCCGGTCCCAAGACCCAGGGTGTAGAGCGAATAGACGCCCACCATTGGGCTGAGGTAGCTGAAGGCCACCGCAAAGTTGTCGAAGAGCGTGAGAACCCTTGAAAGTTCTTGATGGTAGCCAAGCGCGGCAAGACGTCCGCTCTCGGTATCGTTCATTTTGCGATGATGCGCCTAACCGGCTACGATATCTTGCAGAGGCCGCTACCGCCGAGGGTCTTCCGGCTGGATTGCAAAAAGAAGAGAGACTATGAATGGAATACGGATCGCAATTTTAGCCGGCTTTGCGCTCGTACTCGCGCCGCTCGCCGCGCCGGCAGCCCCAGTGACGCCGGAGGACCTCTTCAAGATTACGTTCTTGAGTAACGCGCTGATCTCGCCTGACGGAACGCACGTCATCGTCGAAGCATCGCGTATGAACGGTCCGAAGGACACGTACGATCGCACGATCGACCTCGTCGACGTTGCGACCGGAAAGTTGACGCACAACGTCACGAACCACCTCGGCGACGGCGATTACGACTGGATGCCCGACGGGAAGAGCTTCGTCTTCGTCCGGACGGCGGAAAAGAAAAAGCCGCAGCTTTATCGTTATACGCTTGCGGGCGGTGCGATCGTGCAGCTAACGCAGATCAAGGACGGTGTATCCGGCCCAGCGGTCTCCCATGCCGGCGATCGCATCGCGCTCACGGTGACGGAGACCGATCCGGCGCACGACGCGTATATCGACTTCGCCAAGGCGGGGTTCACCCCGAAGGCCTCGCAAAAGAAGAGCGATATCCACCTTATCGACCAGCTCTTCTTCCAGGCGAACGGACAGGGCTACTTCTACCAAGATCACCAGCACATCTGGACGGTCGACGCCGACGGTTCGCATCCCAAGCAGTTAACCTCCGGGCAGTATAGCGAGAATTTCGATGCGTGGTCGCCCGACGACAAGACGATCCTTTTCAATTCATTGCGCTACGAGTCGGTCGACTCCGGAACGGGCGACGTCTACACGATCCCGTCGGCCGGCGGAGCGATGCAGAAGCTCGCCTCATCGTCGCCGGCAAACTTCGGACTCTTTTTCTCCTCCGACGGAAAACGGGTCTACTTCGGTCGCGCCGACGTAAAGGACGCGGCGTCGCTCTTCGCGCTCGTCTCGGCTAACGCCGACGGTTCGGATTCGCGGGTCGTCGTGCCGCTCAACACAATTTCGTGGGGCGATTCATTGCTGGCCGATATGAAGGAGGGCGGCGGACTCTGCGCGTGGCCGTTACCGGCAGGGAATCTGGGATTGCTCAATGTCGACGGTCCGGGCTATTCGAATCTGCGGACAGTCGATCTCGCAGATGGAACCTTCCACGACCTTTCGCCGGCGAAGGGTGAGGCCTGGTCGTGCTCGACCTCGCGAGACGGGCGGCACGTCGCCTACCTCTACAGCGATTTCATACATCCGGCCGACGTTTACGTGACGAGTCTCAACGGAGGAGCGCCGCGTCAGATCACGCGCGTGAACGATGCGTACCTCGCGTCGGTGACGCTCTCGCAGCCGCAGGAGTTCAGCGTCAAGGATCCTGCCGGATATACGGTGCAGGCTTGGTTTATGCCGGCCACCGGCGGTTCGGCGGCGGCGAAACATCCGACGCTGCTGGATATTCACGGCGGACCTGAAACGCAGTTCGGCGACACGTTCTTCGGGGAGTTTCAGGTCTACACGTCGCTGGGCTACAACGTCGTGTTCTCGGATCCGGCCGGCAGCACCGGACACGGCTACGCCTTCGAAGAGGCGCTCGAAAGCAATTACGGCGACGCAATGTTCCGCGACGTCGAGGCGGTGATGGACGCCGCGGTGCAGCGGCCGGAGGTCGACAGCTCGCGCTTAGCCGTGCTCGGCGGGTCGTACGGCGGCTACGCGACGCTCTGGGTGATCGCGCATACCAATCGCTATAAGACGGCGATCGCCGAACGGGCCGTCAGCAACATGCAGAGCGAGAATCTGGCTGCGGACTTTGCCGGCAAGAATGGGCTGGGCGGCGGCTATTACACGTGGGGTCCGCCGTGGGATCCGGCGAGCACCGACTATGCAAAGTTTTCACCGCTCACCTACGTTGCCGGCGTGCACACGCCGTTGATGATCCTTCACGCCGACGAGGATACGCGCGCCCCGATCGATCAGACGCTGCAGGAGTTCACATCGTTGAAGATCCTGGGCCGGACCGTGGAATACGTCGCGGTTCCCGACGAGAACCACGACCTCTCACGTACCGGCTCGCCGATCCACCGGGTCGAGCGCCTGCACATCATCATCGATTGGCTGCGCAAGTATCTCTCCGGCTGAGACATAGGCATCCGGTGAGCGTTGCGGCAGGTCCGGTATGGGGAATCGGGAAGCGCATTTCGTCGTGCGAAACGCGCCGTTAGCTCTAGCCCTTTCGCTCCTCGGTTTGGCGGCCCTGACCGCGCAAACGCCCGCGCCCGCCGCCTCTCCGGCACCGGCATCGGGCAAACCCATGCGGCATCTGGAGTATTCGTTTAGCGTCTCCACCCAAGGCCTCGAGAGCTACGAATTCAATGGCATCAACGGCGGCGTCGAGACGACCAACGGTGCCGGAAACGTCGCCAAGTCGATCGGGGGCAACGGAACGATGTTCGTTGACATTCTTTCCGTCGCGGCCGACGGCGCGCTGGTCGTGCGGATCTCGGAGCTGGTGGAGAACGAGCCGCGTCCGCGAGCGGCCTTCACCTGCACGGTCTATGGAAGCACCTCCGTTCTCTGTCCGTCGGTGCCGGCCCCGAGTCAGGCGGAGTGGGTGCTCCTAGCCTATTTGGGGCGGCAGTTCATTGACGGCGCGCCGTGGGATGCGTCGGGGCACTGGCAGCGCAAGGAATCATCTGCCCAGTTTGAGATCGAGGAGGTTTTCACGCTCGTGGATGCCGGCAATGGAAAGAAAGTCGTCGTGAGCGAAGTCAAGAAGACGACGCTGCACAACGGCGGTTTCGCCAATCAAACCTCGAACGTTACCATCAACTACGATCGCGCGATGGAGGTTCCCGACGTCATCCGCGACGACGTCGAAACCGCCGGCGGCAACGAGGCCAGCCACGCGCACTACGTTTTTACGCTGACGCGCGACTCGTTTGCTAAGCCCACTCACTGAGGGAGGTTTCAACAGTCAATGCCCAGGAGACGCTTCTTCGGCATTCCCCTCCTCGTTCTCGCCGTTTCGAGCCTGCTTTCGACGGCAGCTCCAGCGGGCGCGCAGAGCGGACGAACGGTCGTCACCGACGAGACCCAGCTTCCTCGTTTCGCATATCCGATGGCGACGCCGCCCTCGACGTTTGTAACGTCGGACGATGCGACGTTCGCCCCATTCTTAAAGTCCGTCGAGGCAGACGTCGACAAAACGCTGCAGACTTACGATATCCAGGACAAGTCGACGCTTCGCGATTACCTCGTGACGCGTCTGGACGCACAACTCTTGACTGGTGACTATGACGGCGTGCGCTCCACGGTCGAGCAACTGCGCGCGGCCGAGACCAAACCGGATCTTGCGCTGCTTGCGGGGCGCATTCCGCTGGCCTACGTTTCGGCGGTGACGAGCGCCGGGGGCGTCGCAAGCGCGGCCGTTACCGAAAATTTCGCGCGAATCGATCGCACCGCGGTAAATGCGCTGCCGTGGAGCATTGTCGCGGATTCGGTGAAGACGCAGGCGGGATTCGAGCCGCTGACGACGCGCGATTCGATCGTGGGCCGCGCCGCGCACGACTTCGATCCGATCGCCGCAAAGACAGGCACGCTCGACGGCCCCTCCGCCCGCGCGCTCGTTCAAACCCGAGCGCAGTTGATGTTACTGCCCTATCTCTCGGCGGATGCTAAAATTCTCGAATCTTACATCGCCGAGCACAACGCCCTGAAGCCCGACATCTGGGCTGCGCGTGACGTCACACTGGACGCGTCGCAGGTCAAGGCGCCGGTGCGCATCGGAATTCTCGACTCCGGCGTCGATCCCAACGACTATGGCGAGCTGATGTACGGAGGGCCGTCGGCGCAGCAGCATGGGCTGGCGTTTGCCGACGACGGAACGCCGTCAACCTCGGACCTCTATCCGCTGCCGGCGGCCGTCGCCGCGGACTATCCCAGACTCGTCAAGCTCATGGCGGGAATGAGCGATATCGAGAGCGGCGTCTCTTCGCCGGAGGCCACCGCCGCGCAATCCTATCTGCGATCGCTCGACTCGGCGCAGGAGCAGGCGTTCGAGTACGAGCTCGACTTTATCGGCGAATACGCTCACGGTTCGCACGTCGCGGGGATCGCGTCCCGCGGCAACCCGGGCGCGCGCATTGTTGTGGCGCGGTTCGACGATAACATCTCTAACCTGACCTTCGCGCCGACGGTCGAGTGGGCCAACCGTATGGCCGCAAATTTTGCACGCATCGGGGCGTTTTTCCGCGAGAACAACGTGCGCGTCGTGAACATGAGTTGGGGCGACCAGGTCAGCGAGTTCGAGCTGTGGCTGGCGAAGACCGATCCGACCAGCAACCCCCAAGAGCGCAAGGAGAAGGCGCAACAGCTCTACGCGATCTGGCGCACCGCCATCGAAGGTATGATCAAGAATACGCCTGGGACGCTCTTCATTGCGGCGGCGGGCAACGGCGATAACGATGCAACCTTCGCACAAGACGTTCCGGCGTCACTGGTCTATCCGAACCTCATCGCGGTCGGTGCGGTCAATCAAGCCGGCGATCCGACGAACTTCACCAGCTACGGTCCGACGGTAGCCGTCTATGCCGACGGCTTCCACGTGCTAAGCAAGATTCCGCAGGGTTACGCCGTCCGCTTCTCGGGGACGTCTATGGCCTCGCCAAATGTGACGAACCTCGCCGCCAAGCTGTTTGCGCTCGATCCGGCCCTCACGCCGGTGGAAGTCCGGGCACTCATCGTCAACGGTGCGACACCGATTCCGGGCGGAAAACTCAAGCTAATCGATCCGAAACGCAGCATAATCCTTCTAAGATCGAAGTAGTTCTTTACGTTTACCAAATTCGCGCAAATGCGCGGGGAGATTACGCTATGCCGAGCATAAGAACTTCCGACGATACCGAGCTTTATTACAAGGACTGGGGTTCCGGCCAACCCGTGGTCTTTAGCCACGGCTGGCCGCTCGATGCCGATGCATGGGAAGATCAAATGTACTTCCTGGCCTCACGCGGCTATCGCTGCGTCGCGCACGACCGCCGCGGTCACGGCCGGTCGAGCCAGCCCTGGACCGGGCAGAACCTGGATACCTTCGCCGACGATCTCGCCGCGGTCGTCGAAGCACTCGATCTGCGCGATGCGATTCACGTCGGCCATTCGACCGGCGGCGGTGAAGTCGCGCGGTACATCGCCCGTCACGGAACCGGACGCGTTGCCGGAGCGGTGCTCGTCAGCGCGATCCCGCCGCTCATGCTCAAGACGCCGGCTAACCCGGAGGGAACGCCGATCGAGGCGTTTGACCAAATACGTGCCGGCGTAATGGCGGATCGCTCGCAGTTTTTCAAAGACCTTAGCGGGCCATTTTACGGCGCCAATCGGCCCGGCTCAAAAGTCTCGCAGGGCGTGCGTGACGAGTTCTGGCTGCTCGGCATGCTCGCGAGCTTTGAAGCTTGCTACGATTGCATCAAAGCCTTCTCGGAGACCGATCAAACCGATGATTTAAAGAAATTTGACGTTCCGACGTTGATCGTGCACGGCGACGACGATCAAATCGTTCCGATTCAGGCGGCTGCATTGAAGTCGTCGAAGCTCGTGCCCGATGCGGTGCTGAAGATCTACGAAGGTGCGCCGCACGGTCTCCCAACCACGCACAAGGATCGTTTGAACGCCGATCTGCTGGAGTTCTTCACGACCCGGGTTAAGCCCAAGGCATACGCAAACTAAAGCTTTGCACAGCATCCACATCGCGCGCGCAACGACCGATGACCTAGAGCAGGTTCTCCCGCTTTTCGACGCTTATCGTGCGTTCTTCGCAGGAAGCACGAGCAACGTATCACGCCGGTTCCTGGAGGATCGGCTTCGCAGCAACGAGTCGGTGATCTTTGCGGCGTGGAACGGTGCGAGTGCGGTGGGATTCATACAGCTCTACCCGCTATGGTCATCGTGGTACTGCCGCAGGATCTGGTTTCTGAGCGATCTTTACGTAGCGGAAGCCGCGCGCAACCGCGGGGTCGGCGCGAATCTCGTCGAACGCATAATCGGCTTCGCGAAGGAGACGAATGCGTCGAGTGTCATGGTAGAGTTGCCTCGCCGCGAGCCCCATTTGGCCGCGTTCTATGCCAGACTCGGCTTCGGGCGTGATGAAATCTTTGAGTTGGCTCGCTACTCTCTGACCTAGCGCGCAACCCACCCTCAACGCAACGGGAGAAAATCGAAAGAATGCCGGCATACGTGATCGTTAATGTGAACGCGCGGGATCTTGAGAAGTACGAGCGGTACAAACAAATGGCGCAGGATACGGTCGCGAAGTTCGGAGGGCGCTATCTCGTGCGCGGGGGTAAGATGCAGGTGCTCGAAGGAACGTGGGCGCCTACGCGGATAGTTGTGTTGCAGTTCGAGTCCTACGAGAAGGCGCTTGCATGGTGGCATTCGGCCGAGTATGCTCCTGCGAAGCAGCTGCGCCAAAGCCTGAGCGCGACCGACTTACTGATCGTGGATGGCTACAACTAACGGACCCGGCGAGTTAGGAAGCGGCGCTCGCTAGCTCTTTGTATCGCGAATTGGATAGTCCGGCCTCTGAACGTAGGAGTACTTCTCGCCGCAGATGCGGCAAACGTTCAGTGGACTTCCAAAATGCTCGTGGGGTTCGAACACTTTTACGGCTTTCGCGCGCTTCTTGACCGGTGCTGTTGCTTCGATGTCGTTTACTCGATCCGGCTCCCAAGGCTAGGAGCAGCGCGCCTCCAAAATCGGAGGCGTCCTCACCTTATTCGAGATTCACACCAAAAGGGCCTCGGCATCGAAACCCTTGCGCTCGCGGGAGAGTAGTAGGAGCGTGAGTAGTTCGATCTCTGAGTCGCGCGGTCGCGGTAATTTACTTACCGGCTTGGGACTTGCGCTTATCCACCTCGTCGCCTTGGCCGCATTCGTTCCGGCGCTCTTTTCGTGGAGCGCCGTCGGTACTGCGGCGGTTTTAGTTTATTTGACGGGAGGCCTCGGCGTGACGCTCGGCTTCCACCGGCTGCTCACCCATCGCAGCCTGCAACTACCAAAGGGAGTCGAGTACTTTCTCACCGTGCTCGGCGTTCTCGCCCTTCAAGGCGGACCGATCGTCTGGGTTGCAACCCATCGCCGTCATCACGCGACCTCCGATCGGGAAGGCGATCCGCACGGAATGGACCGTGGTTTCTGGTGGGCCCACGTTGGTTGGCTTTTTTTGCCGAACCCGGGGCGCCCCACGATCGCCGAGCAACACCGGCTCGCAGCCGACCTTGCAGCCGATCCGTTTTATCGGTTCATGGAGAAGACGGCGCTGCTGTGGCAGCTCGCGCTGGGAGTATTGCTGTTCGCGCTCGGCGGCTGGTCGTGGATCGTGTGGGGTATCTTCGTCCGGCTCGTCGTCACGTACCACATCACGTGGTTCGTGAACAGCGCGTCGCACTGGACCGGCTACCGCACGTTCCGCACGGGCGACCGATCGACCAACAACTGGTGGGTCGCACTCCTCGCTTGGGGTGAAGGCTGGCACAACAACCATCATGCCTTCCCGTTTTCTGCCCGGCACGGTCTGCGCTGGTTCGAGCTCGACCTCACCTGGTTCACGATCCGCGTCTTGCAGTTCGTGGGGATCGTCCGCAGCGTCAAGCTTCCGACGGTGGCGATGTTGAACCGCCTTCGCGCACTTGAAACTCCGAAGATAGCGATGCCGACGGTTACCGGAGTGCCGGCGCAGCGACTCAACTTGAATTAGTCGCTCCCCGTCCTTCACAATGGATGTCGGCCTCCAAACATTCACTAACGTAGGTCGAGACCGACTCGATCTCCGCAATCTCCGCGAGATGGGTTATGGCATTGCCGTGCGCGATTGCAGCCTCACGCGTGGCGGCTTCGACGGTCGGGCAGATTGATATGGGGCGCGTGCCGGCATAGATGAGTCGATCGATCTCTTCGCGGGCCCAGCGCTTAACGGCTTGGATCGAAGTTTCGTGATCTTCAGGCATCATGTGGCGCACGTTAACAGATCAGCCTGAGAGCAACCTTTGCCGCTCCCGTCTATCAAGCATGCGGAATCTCCGGTTGCCGATCTAGTGAGGACTCATGCAACCTTACTCGGAGTTTTGGGTTCTCATCGCTCGGTAGGAACAAGAACTCACTTTGAAAGTTGAGCGTTTTTTTATGGTTAATACGACAAAAGGGGCGCCGATCGCTCGAGCGACTGAACTGGCAAGCGGTAGTGCGCACGGACACGTCGGCGAGAACGAATGTGACCGCCGAATCTACGGAACTTCTGGAAGAGCTGCTCTCATTAGCGTGCGATAAGGACTTACATCGCGATCGATTGGGTGCAGTTATTGCGAGCGGTATTCCTCATCCGGCTCGAAGAAAAGTATATCCACCTTCCCCCGCGCGTTCAGCCCGTACGTTATCAGGACGGAGCCCGAGCCCTTGACTAGGCGGAACTGCGAGATGGTCTGCGAGGCATCGTCGGGCGAGGGGTAGCGCTGGACCAGCGTCAGCGTGCCGCCCGGCCACAGCGGCGCAATCCGGCGCGCAATCCTGGTAGTAGTCTCCGCGTCGAACACCGGCGCGAACCCCGGTGAAACAAATTGCCGAATACTTGCACCTGTCGCCATGCGATCGAGCAAAGAAGCGAGCAAGGCCGCAATGCGGGGTTGACTATCGACGATTGCCGTGAGCTTTTGCGGGAGGACCGGCGTGTCGGCGAGGCCGGCGATGACGTGCGCCATGTAGTCGGGTCGCGCTGCGTCGAGATTGGTGAGCACCACGACCGTCAGCGAATCATCCGGGTAGCGCGAGAAATCGCAGGTGAAGCCTTGCCACGCGCCGCCGTGTTCGATGAGGCGGTGTCCGTTTTGCGTACCGATCGCCCATGCGAAGCCGTAGCCTGCGGAATTGGGTTTTCCGTCGTTAAGTTTGTAGATCGTCCAGATGGTGTTCAGACTGGACTGCTTGAGCAGCTGCGTGGTGTACAACGCGGCGTCCCATTTTGCCAGATCCAGGACGTTGAAGTACAGCGCCCCGTCGGCCGTCGAGTTAAAGGTGGGCGAAACCCAATCCTGATTTTTTAGCGTGCCGCCTTCCCACTGATACCCCGCCGCGCGGTTTGGAATAATGTCCGCGTCGCTGATAAGACGCGTAGAGGTCATATCGAGGGGCTTGAAAATCCGTTTGGCAAGGTAATCGGCGTAGAACATTCCGGTCACGCGGTGGATTAGAATCCCGAGCACCACGTAATTGGTATTTCGATAATTCCACTTCGCGCCGGGTGGGTTCTCTATGGGGAGTGCTTCGATCTTGTGCAGGAGCGCGGTCTCGGTAAAATCCAGCCGCAGGTAGAATGGCCCCTTGGGGCCCGTCCGCTCGGGCGATTCAT
The DNA here is from genome assembly GCA_049285355.1 of Candidatus Cybelea sp. GTDB lineage: Bacteria > Vulcanimicrobiota > Vulcanimicrobiia > Vulcanimicrobiales > Vulcanimicrobiaceae > Cybelea. Next base: position 12,652 of record JBAPZS010000473.1, read on the forward strand.
ACTCAGCCAGCCCCGAGGTGTGAGAGAGCAGATTCTCGATCCGTATCGGCTTCCAACTCGAGGGTGCGCCGGGAAAGTATTTGGTGATGCTGTCGGTGAGGGAGACGCGGCCCTCTTCAACGAGCATCATGATCGCCGCGGAGACGAACTGCTTGCCGACGGAGCCCGATTGAAAGATCGTTTCCGGCTTCACCGGGACACCGAGCTCGACGTTCGCGAGTCCGTAACCCTTGGCGAGCAGAATATCTCCGCGGCTGTAGATGCCAACGGCGACGCCGGGGACGTGCGACCGCGCCATTTCGGTTGCCACGAAGCCGTCGATGGATGCGACCTGCGCGGCAGTCAGCGGCGCACGCGTGTTCGTTGACGGCGAAGCCGCGGTGAAAACTACGAAAACGGCGACCAGCAAAGCGACGGAACGCCCGTTCATGAGCGATCCGGGTTCGGCGCGGCCCGCTCGGCTGCCTCGAAATCGCGACGACTTGGGTGGTAAGATGCAGCTGAGCCTCGCCCCGACCAAGGGGTGCTTCTGGGGCTGTGATTTTCAAGAGAAAGGATCAGCGATGTATAAAGCCACATTCCGGTTACGTTCTCTGCTAGCCGTGAGCATGATCGCCGTCGGTGCGGTCATTGCTCTGTCCACCTTCGGCGTCGTGCGGGCCGAGCTCGCACGGCAGAACGGCTCGTGCGCCTCATCCGGCTACTGTCTCGTCTGGAAAAACACGGGCTCCGGCGGCGGTATTCAAGGGCAAGGCGCGAGTGGCAACGGAGTGGAGGGCACCACCACCTCGACAACCGGAAACTCTGCCGTTGCCGGCATCGCTACGAACGCAAGCGGATCGGCACACGGCGTGTACGGCCGCTCCTCGAACGGCCAAGGCGTGTACGGAAAGTCTTCCAGCGGAAATGGCGTCGAGGGTCACACCAGCAGCCCAATGGACTTCGCGGGCGTTGCGGGCTACGGTGATGGTGATTCGGGACTCGCGGAAACCGGCGTTTACGGTGACGGCGGCGCCATGGGCGTCACGGGGGAATCCAGCGGCGGCGGCGTCGCCGTGGCAGCGTTTTCGGACGACACATCGACCGATATCTTCGCCGGATCGGACTCGGCGAACGACGATTCTTGCGTTATCGATTCACGGGCGAATCTAAAATGCACGGGGAAGATCACGGGTAAGAAGTCGCTGCGCGTACAGCATCAAAACAGCGCGGGCCGGCAGGTTCTCGCTTACGCATCGGAGTCGGCTTCGCCAACCATCGAAGACGTCGGAACCGCGCGGATGTTTGGCGGTATCGCAAACATCGCGATAGACGCTGCCTTTGCTTCCGTTATCGATCGCAATAGCCCGTACTATGTCTTTCTCACACCGCTGGGCGATACGCGCGGGCTCTATGTGAGCGTCAAGACACCCGCCGGATTCCAAGTTCGTGAAATCGAAGGCGGCCGTTCAAGGCTCGACTTCGACTATCGCATTGTGGCGCACCCGCTGGACGCTGCCAACGACAGGCTCCCGCCGGCTCCAGCCACGAGGAGGGCTACAGTCCGGCGAGCACCTCGCTGAAATCACCCTTTTGAATGGTCTCGATGTTCGCATTCCCGCTCCCGATTGAAGCGCGATACGGCAGGTCAAGGTTGCTGACGACGTTGTACGAGAACGGAACTCCGCCATCTATTCCAAATCCCGTTATTGTTCCGCTAATGGAAGATGACCCCGACGTTATAGTGAACGCCTCGCTGAAAGACCACCAGGGGCAGCAAATCCATTGCCCGTGGCCGCCATTGCTTTCCCCGGAATCCCACGACCCGCTGGCCGTAAAGGTGCCCGGGTAGCTTCCGGCTGCGGTCCCGTGCGCTGTAAAAGTGGTACCCTTTTTGCCGAACCTAAGCTTTGCTTTTCCGGTGAGAAGCTCGGGGTTGGCAGGGTTAGAGGCAAGTTGCTGGGATGCCGCATCGTTTGGCGACAGGGCCCGGTTTACGGCGCTTGGATTACTGACGTGGGCCTGCGCAGCAGGGACTGGGAGCGGTGCCGATCCGCTGCCGTTGCTGCAACCCGAGAGAATGGCTGCAACCGCGCACAAACCTAACACACTGCCGGCCAAATTTGAGATCTTCATAAAGCGCTCCACTCCAGGCACGCAACGTGCCTGTCTTTCTCCCCGACGATAGCACCGAACGTCGGCGGCCGTAACGCACAAGTACCCGCACAACTTGGCGGCCCGGCGCTGCTGGGGAAAGGCGTTTTTGGCTGCCTACCGTGGAAGCAAGCCGTAATTCGGGCATGCTGAGAGCATGAGAAGAGCCCCGGCTTGGCGCGGAGCGGCCGACGCGTGGTTCAAGCTGCTCGCGGCCATCGCGATCGCTTACGTTATTCTGGCGCAGCTCGTCTCGATCGTGCACAGCCTTGCCGCGGTTACCACCATCGCGGTCGGCGGCCTGTTACTTGCCTATTTCGTGTATCCCGCCGTCGCCCGGCTCAATCGCCGCCTCCCCTTGTGGGCCGCGCTCTCGATCGTCTACGTTGCCGGAGCGCTTGCGATTGGGATCGCCTTCCTAACCCTCGTTCCCGCCGGCGTATCGCAACTTCAAGACTTGGCGCGCGACGCGCCGGCAATCGAACGCTCCGCCGTCGGCTTTTTTCACGACACGAATAGTCCGCTGCTCTCCCACCTGCCGAGTCCGATGCAGCATTGGGTCGCGAAGTTGCCCGACCAAATAACGGCGGATGTCGAGAAGCACGCGAGCAGCTATGCGGCCCAGGTGCTCAACGCGCTTACCGCCTTGGTCGCGATCGCCGCCTTCACAATCGCAGTTCCCGTCGTCTCGATCTACATGCTGGCGGAGTCTGCGACGATCAAACAGGCTTTCGTAAGGCGCTTTCGTCCGAACGCGCGGCGCAAAGTCGTGAACGTCCTCACCGAGGTGGATGCGGTCATCGGCGGCTTCGTCCGTGGCCAGATCATCGTCGCGGCGGTCGTCGGCTTGCTTTCATTCGCAGCCTTGATGTTGCTGCACGTCCCCTACGCCCTGTTAATCGCCCTCTGGGCCGGCATCATGGACGTCATTCCGTATATCGGCCCCTTCGCCGGAGGCATTCCCGCCGTCATCATCGCCCTGCTCTTTAACGGCGTCGGCGACGCAATCGGAGTCGTGGTCGCCTTCACCCTGATCAATCACCTCGAAGCGCATCTGCTGGGCCCGCGCATCGTCGGCAGCACGGTGAAAATCACGCCCCTTACGGTGATCTTTGCGCTCTTGATCGGCGCCAAAGTCTTCGGCTTCATCGGCCTTCTCGTCGCCGTGCCGATTGCCGGTGTCGGACGGGTGATCGTTACCAACCTGCTCCGCGACGACGACGTGACCAACGCGCAGCTTAAGCCGGGTCTTACTCGGGTACCGCGCGACGAGCTCGATCCGCGTTCGACGGAAGTCTAGGGCTACACGCGAATTCTTCTCGCGATGCGGCGCCAGGCGATGGTCGAGAAAACGATCACGCCGATGATGCCGGCGACCGTGAAGGCAAACGCCGTAGTGAGTCCCGTCGGTGACGGGACAGCCGAGTAGATCGAGATGCCGTTGACTCCGCCCGGATACGCGGGGAGCAGATAGGGAAAGATGGTACCCGCGGCCGCGACGAGCAGCGTCGCGAGGAAAGCCGTCGACGCCAGAAAGGTCGCTACCTCGTGATTCCGCGCGCGTGCTCCTTGAATCGCCACCAGTGCAGCGAGCGACAGCACGACCATTGCGATGACGAAAGGTTGAATGCTGCCGAATCCCCCGTGTAAAAGCAACGTCCAGATCGTCACGACGGTGTACAGCACTACGACCGCGCCCCAGATACGGGCGAACGCCGCGGCCGCACGGCGGGACGGCGCGCCGTCCAAACGCATCATCAAGAACGCCGCACCGTGCATGACGAGTGCGGCAATGGCGAAGGCGCCCACCAGCAATGCGTACGGGTTGAGCAGTAATGCGAAGGTGCCCAGAAAAAACCCGCGGTCGTTGAGCGGGAGCCCGCGCAGCAGGTTTCCGAGCGTCACGCCGAAGAGCAGCACGAGCGAGAGACTCGCGATGAAGAAACAGGCATCCCAAAAGTCGTGCCAGATTTGGCTCGGAAAGTGCCCGCGCAATTCGAGCGATATGCCGCGAAACATGAGCAGCCAGAGCACGACCATGAAGGGCAGATAAAAACCGGAAAACGAGGACGCATACGCCTGCGGGAACAGAGCGAAAAGCACGGCGCCGGCCGCAATCAGCCACACCTCATTCCCGTTCCAGAAGGGACCAATACTGCGCATCGAGGCGTCCCTCTCCTTGTCGCTGCGCGCAACAAACGGCGTGATAATGGCAACGCCGAAGTCGTATCCGTCGAGCAACACGTACGCCGTGAGCATGAAGGCGATAAGCCAGAATCCGGCGACGTTCATGCAGCCGGCTCCGTTACTGGTGGGGTATCGTGGGGACCGCTCGGGCCGATAGCGATCTCACGCAACACCAGATACAAGAACAGCACGCCTAGCATGAAGTACATGCCTGCAAAGCCGATCAACGTAAAGAGCGTTTCACCCGCCGCGACGTTCGGTGACGGTGCGTCGGCGGTTCGCATCAATCCGTAGATGATCCATGGTTGACGCCCCACCTCCGTCACAACCCATCCGGCTTCGTTTGCGATGTACGGAAACGGCATGACCAGGAGCAGCATCCACAGCATCCATCGCTGGCCGAAGAGCAGATTTCGCCATAGCAGCAGCGCAGCGAGCACACCTACTGCGAAGAAGATCGTGCCAAGCCCCACCATTATGTGATAGGCGTAGTAGGTCAGGTCCACAGGCGGCCACGTCGAGTGCTGGTAGTCGTCGAGGCCTTTGACGTCGGCGTGAAGGTTGCCATAGGCGAGGAAACTCAAGAAGTCTGGCACGTCGATTGGATCGATCAAGCGGTCTTCGCTCGTGTCGGGCATGCCGATGATCGCAAGTGGTGCGCCGCGCTCGGTCGGAAACAAACCCTCCATTGCGGCGAGCTTCTCGGGCTGATATGCCGTGACGTCTGCACCTTGGCGATCGCCGGTGGGAAACACCGAGAGCACCGAGCAAATCGCGGCGACAATTACTCCGCTGTGCACGAAACGTCTCCCGAGGGCGAGCTCGCGGCCTGAGAGCAAATAGTATGCACCGATTCCGGCAACGACGAAACCGCCGGCGACGAGCGCCCCCATCAAGACGTGGAAGTATTGCCACCATGCAAACGGCGAAAGCAGAACGGCCGCGAGATTGTCGAGCTCGATCGTGCCGCCCGGAGCAACGCGATAGCCGACGGGATGCTGCATCCAAGCGTTGGTTGCCACGACAAAGAAGCCGGAGAGCCACGAACCGAGCGCGACGAGCGCGGCGGAGACTGCGTGAAACATCGGCGGCACGTACCGCTTCCCGTAGAGCAGGACGCCGATGAAGACGGACTCTAGGAAGAACGCGTAGACGCCTTCAAGCGCCAGCGTTTGCCCCACCACCGATCCGCTTCGAGCCGAGAAGGTCGCCCAGTTCGTTCCGAACTGAAACTCCATCGGGATGCCGGTAACGACGCCAACGGCAAAATTTATGGCGAAGATTTTCGTCCAGAAGGTTGCCGCGCGAGCGGCGTCCTCGTCGTCGAGATGCCGCGCTGCTTTGAACGTGTAACCCGCGACGAATGGCGCGAGCCCGATCGTCGTGATTGGGAACAGGTAGTGGAACATAATCGTGAAGGCGAACTGCAACCTGTCGACAAGCAGCGCGTCCATCGCCATACCTCCCAAAACCACGTACGTACGCAATTTTACCCTGGAGTACCCCCTCCGTAACCTCGTTTCGTAGCGCACGCATGCGGGTAGGGAGAAACATCATGTTAAGCGAGACGGAACTGATCCCCGCGCGCGGGACCGACACGGTAGAAATTCTGGAGAACGACCACCAAACGATCAAGGGTTTACTGAAGCGCTTGACCGCAGCGGCCGATATGAGCGAGCGCAAAGCCACGCTCGAACAGCTCAAGGGCGTGCTGACCGTTCACAATGCAACCGAAGAGAATATCGTCTATCCGGCGATCGAGAAGCTGGCGCGCGACGAACGCGAAGCCGAACATCTCTACCACGAAACCGCCGAGGCCGACGTCGTGCTCTTCGAGCTTGACAGCCTGCTCAACGAAGGCCACGAGGCCAGCTTTATAGCCAAGGCGGAGAAGTTCCGCGAAGCGGTGCTTCATCACATCGAAAACGAAGAGGGCTCGGCCTTTCCGCACCTGCGGGAAAACACCGACGCGAGACAATCCAAGAACCTGACCCAGTCCGTGCGAACGTTTCGCGAGTCGCTCCACTTCAAGCCGTAAGAAAGACCAGCGGGGTGAGCCGTAGCCCACCCCGCTTCACGTCCTGACCTACCGTAGAGCTCTAGAGGGCGTTGGCTAAGGCCCAGGCCTTTGGAGCTCCGATTCCAGCGGCTTGGTTATACTCCGTTGCGTTGCACGAGTAAGCGCCGTTGCTGCCGGACGTGCACGGTGTGTAGTAATCGCTGTAACCGGTCGATCCGAACAGGCTGTAGATTGTCGGATCGATCCAGCCCAGTTTCGTGGAGTGGAGTTCGTTGGCTTCGATGACCATCGCGACCGACGCCGGCGAAGACCACGACGTTCCGAGGTACTCGCCCCAGCTCCCGCCTGTGTAAACGGCTACGGGAAAGAACGGCAGCGAAACATCGGGCTGGTTGCGACCCGAGGTGATCATGCCGGTGATGCCGCTCTGATAGCTGGGAAGGGCAAAGACGGTCGAGACGCCGCCGCCGCCGGAGTACCCGTCGACGCTACCCATGGTGACGGTCTCGAGAACACCGCTGCTGTTATCGGTGAAGTCGATCCCGCCGATCGATGAGAAGTATGGGCCGCCGGCCGGTGCGCTGACGCCTTTGCTTCCGTTGCATTCACTGCTTCCCGAGTCGCCGCTTGAGGCCGAGAACTCCACGCCCTCGGCGGCTCCTTGTTCCGCAATCGAGTTCGTGGAATCGGCGAACGGTACGTCGCTCGATTCGCATCCGCCAAACGACGAGTTCACGGCCGTCGCCTTTCCGTCGGTCAGCACCTGATTATACGTGTCCTCGATCTGCTGGTCGCCGAGCGAGCCCATATCGTAGACGATGATGTTCGCGCCTGGCGCTAGCCCCGAGATCGTCTGTACGTCTAGGTCCGTCTCAGCGTCGTCGCCGCTGCCGCCGCCGTCGACGGCTTCGTTGGTCACGGAACCCGTTTGCGTGACGCCGGCAGCCGACAAGTAGGTGGCAAGGTAACTCGTGTTGACGGGATCGTCGATGGCGATGGCAGCCGTATAGCCTGCGCCGTTGCACCCGTGCTGAACCGGGAAGTCGAACGGCTTAGCGACGCCGGTTGCGAGCGTTCCGGAGGAGTTGGTAAGCGGCCCATTATCCGGCGCGGCGCCGTTGCATCCGCTGCTCGGTGTTGGTGACGCCGTTGGTGTGGCGGTTGGCTGCGCGGTCGGCGTAGCCGTCGGGCCTGCGGTCGGAGTGGCGGTCGGCGCTGCCGTCGGTGTGGCTGTCGGCTGCGCGGTCGGCGTCGGCGACGGCGAAGGCGTCGCACCCAGCCACGCAACGTCGTCGACATATTGGTAGACGTACGTTCCTGAGTAACCATCACCGTAAGAACCGAAGTAGATGTAGTCGGTTTGCCCGGCGTATTTGCTCAGATTGACCTGATAGTTCACCCAGCCGTTCGTATTGTTCACGGTTTTGTAGAAGGTGTCGAGAATCGATCCGCGCG
>JBAPZS010000474.1:0-3894 GCA_049285355.1 Candidatus Cybelea sp.
GAACAGGCGCGCGCCGAGTCGGGACAGTTGCAGCTCGCGTTGCGCGACGTCGATCTGGAAGAGGTCGCGCGCCCGATCGTCGCCTCCTTCGAGCAACACGCATCGAACAAAGGCGTCGAGCTCGAACTGGCGGCGCTGCGCCCCGTACGCGTCGAAGCCGATCCCGACCGGTTGTCGCAAGTATTCGTCAACCTCATCGACAACGCGTTGCGGCACACCACCGGCGGCGGACGAATCCGAGTCGAGATCGACGCGCGCGACAGCGACGCCGTGTTGCGCGTACGAGATACGGGCGAAGGAATTCCGTATCGCGATCTTCCGCATATATTCGAGCGCTTTTACGTCGTCGACCGTTCCCGGACGCGCGGAAGCGGCGGAGCCGGGCTGGGGCTCGCAATCGTGAAGGGCATCGTGGATGCCCACGGCGGCGCGATCTCGGCCGAATCGATGCTCGGCCGCGGCACGGCATTTACGATCCGGATCCCGATCATGCGAATCAAGCGCGACGTCCCTTAAAGAGCCTTAATCGGAGGCTCCTCAACCGCAAACGGGCTCTTGCGCGCACGCGGCGAACCAGCCAACTCGATGTACACCGATACCGCGGAACCGACGGCAGTTTCAACCGGCGTGAAGCTTAGCGTCGAGCACCTCAACGTGTACTACGGAGCGTTTCACGCCATCAAGAACGCCTCGCTGGCGGTGCCGGTCAACAAGGTGATGGCCCTCATCGGTCCGTCGGGCTGCGGCAAGTCGACTTTCATTCGCGCGCTCAATCGCATGCACGACCTGACTCCGGGCGCACGAGTCGAAGGCAGCGTTCTGCTCGACGATCGCGATATCTATGCGCCGGAGATCGATCCGGTCACGATTCGCTATCGGATCGGCATGGTTTTTCAGCGGCCGAACCCGTTTCCGAAGTCGATCTACGACAACGTCGTTTACGGCCCGCGCATCCACGGAGTCGCGAACAAGGCAGCCTTGATGGAGATCTGCGAGGCCAGCCTTCGTCGCGCCGCCTTGTGGGATGAAGTCAAGGATCGTCTCGACCGGTCGGCGATGACGCTCTCGGGCGGGCAGCAGCAGCGGCTGTGCATCGCGCGCTGCCTGTCGGTAGATCCCGAAGTAATTCTCATGGACGAGCCCGCCTCGGCCCTCGATCCGATCGCGACGAGCAAGATCGAAGACCTGATCGAGGCGCTCAAGAAAGAGTATACGGTCGTCATCGTGACGCACTCGATGCAGCAGGCGGCGCGAATAAGCGACGACACCGCATTCTTTTTGATGGGAGAACTGCTCGAAACCGACAAGACCGCGACGATTTTTACGAAGCCGAAAGATAAACGAACCGAGGACTACATTACCGGCCGATTTGGGTGAGGCGAATTTAGTAGCCGGGTTAAGATTCCCTTAATCGGCAACAATTAGACTGAGTCTATCGTGTCACGTTCGCAGGCTCGCTTTGCAAGCAGCACACCAGCGCATGTGAGCGCTAAAGAGAATGCGATCGTCCTGTCGTTGCGCTCGCTTTTCGAGCAAAGCGGCGGTGGATGCTCCAAAAAGCAATAATAACTAGGATCATTTTTCTTAGGATCGAAAAGATGACCCAGGCCATCTTTCCTTTGGAGGTTTTTGGATGTTACGTTCACTCATGAAAGTAGCTAGGGCTCGCTTGGTCGCTATGCCCCGGCTTCCGCTCCTGGCTCTGCTGCCGGCGGCGGCCGTCCTGGCGAGCACGTCCTACGCGCTGGCGGAAACACAGGCAACACCAGTCGCGCAGGCGAGCCCGTCACCGGATTTCGGCTCGCCGCCGGCGGGGCAGATCCCGATTCTCTACAACGACCATCACGTCTACTCCAAGCCCGACCTGCTCAAGGCGGGGCGCGTTTTGGCAGCCTACGTGAAGGGCACCGCGATCTACTTGCCCCTGCGCTCGATGTTCGAGCAGATGGGCGCGACCGTGGCATACGATGAAGCCAGCAAGACCGCGACGGTCACCAAACCCGGCGCGACGATCACCATAACGGTCGGCAAGCCCGTCGTCGTCATCAACGGCGAAACGCGTCCGCTCGACGTGCCGCCGATGGTATACAACGGTGTGGTCTTGGTTCCGGTGCGCGTGATCTCTGAGAGCATGGGCGCCTACGTGCAGTGGGTCCCGGACCGCCGCCTAGTGGTCGTTCGGTACATTCCGGCAACGCCGCCGCCGACGGAGACTCCACCGGTTCCCCAGGAGACGCTCGCACCGCCGCCGCCTCCGCCGCCGACGCCCAATCCGCTCACGGTCGGCGGCTACGTGCGTTCGTTTTACTTCACGCGACAGAACGCGTCGAATAATCCGGGCGCGCAGTTCAACTTTTCGCCGGGCGCAAAATACAACTCCAACGGCGTCAACCAGGCTACGTGGAGCACCGGAATAGCGCCACACGCGGATTACAACTTTGCCAACAGCGGTTGGGACGTTGGCGCCACTTACTTCTATTCCAACGCGATCGATGGGCCGTGCGTCGTGGCGGCCAACAACGCCAAAGGCGGCGTCTGCGTCTCGCAGACTCCTCCGAATACAAATGAGGACGAGACCCTGCCGCCCTACACGCTGAGCACGTTTGACGAGGCGTATCTGAAGTACAGGGACTACGGCTGGAACGGAACGTTGGGGGAGCAACTCTTCACCTCGCCGTGGGCAAACCCGGCGGATTCGCGTCTGAAACCGGCGTCGTTCTTGGGTGGGGATCTCGGTTATACGAGTCCGAGCGGTTGGACGGTGGAGGGCGCCGATATGCTGGCGTACGAGAACCGCACGAGCTCGGCATTTAGCCGGCAGACTCTGCTCACGAGTTATCCGTCGGGCAACAACGGTCTGGCCTCCAACATCTTCGTTCAGGGAGGCCAAGGCATCGACACCAACGGGTTCACCTACGGGAAGGCGGGTTATGCCAACCCGTCGGGAACGGGAGTCGCGGTTGACGGCTATTTCTACAACGTTAGCGACCTGGTCAACATGTGGTGGGGTGACGGAACCTACACTTTTCCCGGTAAGTGGAGGCCGTTCATCGCACTGCAAGGCGGTACCGAGAGTAATGCCGGACAATCCTTCATCGGCAAGGTCGATAGCCAAGTCTTCGGCGCACAGATCGGGTTCGTGCCGTTTCGCGGACTGCAGTTCGCGGCCGGTTACGATCAGATTCCGTGGAAAACCGACAGCGTTTTCTTGCCTAAGAACGTGACTTGCAGCAACTCGAACTATCAAATCAGCGCGACCGGAGCGACGCTGGCCTACTTCCTTCCCCTCAATGCTGCCCAATGCTTCACGAACAAAGCCACCGGTTTGACGCAGATCGAGTACGGCGGCTGGGCCAGTCCCTACACCGACAACTACGACAGCGATCCGCTCTTCACGACGAACGTAACGCAGGGTATGGCCGACCGGCGCGCGCCGGGAACGTCGTTTAAAGTGGGGCTGACGTACACGTCGGTCAACACAAAATGGGTATTCATCGGGACCGACGCGTGGTACAACTACGGCAACTCGTTGGCTCCGGAGAATACCAACATCTGGGTGCTCGACGGGCGGTACCGCTTCAGCCACATGGGCAAGGGGCCGTACCACGGTCTATCGATCCGAGACCGCTACATCTATCGAACGCTCTCGAACACGTATTGCGGTGCGGCGGCAACGAACTGCCCTGCCGGCTCGGCAATCGGCTCTACCTTCGAAGGCGGACTCCCGCTCTTCAAGTACAACCGGCTGCAGTTGGAGTACGACTTTTAGCTTGGAGTAGCGTCCAGGTTACGCACGGCGCGGGAAATAAGGAGGCGCAATGCCGACTTCCCGCGCCGCGCTCGTTCTTGGAATGCACCGCAGCGGCACGAGCGCGATCGCGCGCGGCCTCGCAG
>JBAPZS010000475.1:0-1775 GCA_049285355.1 Candidatus Cybelea sp.
ACCGCGGGCCGCGGCATTCTGCCGTATCAGTTTGGCCATCAGCTCGTGCAACAGGCTATTGCGGCGCTGGTGGAGCCCGAGCGTCTGCGCGAACGCAGCCGCCGGTTGGCGCGCGCGCTCAAGACGCTCTATCCCGAACGCGAGCGCGAGTTCGCGTCGCAGATCGCCGCACATCTCGAAACGGCGGAGCAACCCGACGAGGCGGCAGCCGAGTATCTCGTAGCCGGGGGCTACGCGCTCGAGCTCGGCGCGCCCGACGACGCGCGACGTCACATCGATCGCGCACTGGCACTTGCGTCGGAACGGCCGATCGTTGCAGCGCTCTGGCGCGAGCGCCAACGCATCGACGAGCGCGCGAGCAACGTGGCCGAGGAACGTGCCGATCTCGCCGCACTCGCCGCGATCGCGGAGGAGTTCGACGACGAGGACCTTCGCTGCCGACTGCTATTGCGCCGCGCGCGCTTGGCCTTCAACGATTACTCGGGACGATCCGAGGCGTTTGAGCCGCTCGCCGAGTTGCGCGAACGCGCGCGACGCGCCGGCAGCCTGCGCTGGCAAGCCGAAGCCGACCTCGTCGAGAGCATGTTCTATCCGCTTGGTGTTGCCGCCGGAAAAGGGGTCGCGCTCGCGAAGCGGGCGCTCGAAGCATACCGGAAACTCGGCGACGACCGCGGTGCCGCAAGCGCGCTGACCGAAATGGCGCGGACGCTCTTCGTATCGGGCAAAACCGAGGAGGCGCGCGACGCCGTGCAAAAGGCGCTCGCACTCGCGGAGGTCGTCGGTGACTACGCGGTCGCCGAACGCGCGCTCGGACATGCGAGCGTCAACGCGCAGGACAACTTCGATCGCGACGCCGTCGTTAAGTGGAGCGCACGGTGGCTCGACCTCACGGTAAAGGCCGGCGATCGGCGATGCGAAGCGGATGCACTTGGGCAGAGCACGTGGCCGCTGCTATGGAGCGCGAACTTTCTCGAGGCTTTGCCGATCTTGGATCGCGCTGCGGCGATTTGCAAAGAGTGCGGACTGCTGCCGGCGCTAACGGTTATCGAGATGAACGTCGCCGAGTTCGACATCAAACTCGGCCGGTTCGACGATGCCGTTTCGACGTTCGAGCGGGCCGCCGAAGCCTACGGGACGATCGCACCGTTTTTTGCATCGCACGCGCGCGCCAGCCTCGTCGTGCCGCTCACCTACGGCGGGCGCGCGCGGGACGCCGTCCCCTTGGGACGCGACGCACTCGCCGCGCTCGAAGCGACCGAGAACGTTTTCGAGCGTGAGAACACCCTGCACAACGTGGCGGAAGCAGAATATGCCGTTGGTGAGTTGGCCGCCGCGATCGAGCACCTCGAAACGGCCGCGACGATTCGACGCGAAACGTCGGCCGCGATCGCCGCGGCGCACCACGGCGCGCTCTTAGCCGCACTCTACGCGGAATCGGGCGATTGTGCACGCGCGCTTGCAAACGCGGCGCAGGTTCCCACGCACGAACCCGAGCGATCCGTCGGCCAGCTCTGGCCGCAGCGCGCGGCATGGTGCGTTGCCTTCGCGTATCGCGCTTGCAAGCGCGAAGCCGAGGCGAACGAATGGCTTAATCGCGCAATCGCGCTTTACGAAGCGCACCTCCCGTATCTCAGCGAGGAGCAGCGCTCGATCTTCTCGGCGCTGCCGTGGCACGCGGCGATGCTCGCAGCCAAAGCGGGCACACGGCCTTCGAGAGTTTGGTAGCGACCACTTGTAAGCGTGTAGCACAATGTGCTACACTCCTTGTGTGAGGC